>NZ_JBEXSZ010000204.1:0-11556 GCF_040613865.1 Streptomyces sp. NPDC006197
GCCGACAAGTTCGCCACCGCCACGGAGATCGCCGCCCGCGACGGGCGCGTGATCATGTTCCTGCACACCAAGGCCTCCGTCGACCGCTTCACCAACCTCGGCCGCCGCGATGCTCAGGACCCGGGCGCGCTGGTCCTCCGGCAGCGCCGCGATCTGGGGCAGCGCGCGGAGCGCGGCGGCGAGCTGTTCGGGCGCGGTCGGCGGGGATTGGCCGCTGAGCAGGAAGTACGCGATGGCACCGAAGGCATAGCGGTCGGTGGCCGGGGTGCGCCTGCCCTCGAAGACCTCCGGCGCCGCGTACCCCGGGGTGAACCACACCTCGGCGGTCTGGTGATCGGCGGTGAGCTTGCTCAGGCCGAAGTCGACCAGGGTCGCCTGCCCGTGCTCGTCGACCATGACGTTGCCCGGGGAGAGGTCGCCGTGGACGACCGTACGGCCGGACGGGGTGGCCCTGCCGGAGTGCAGCCAGTCGAGGACGTCCGCGAGTTGTTCGAGGGTCCGCATGACCTCGCGCCGCTCACCGGGCGTGTCCAGCGTCCGCTCGGCCCGCCAGTCGCGCAGGTCGAGGCCGTCGACGTGGTTCATGACGAGGACCAGCGCCCGGCCGGTCAGGGTCCCGGACTCGCCGGGCCGGTGGATCGGCGGGCCCTGGAAGTGCTCCCGTACGCCGACGACGCCGGGCCGGCTGACGAAGCGCAGCAGCTCGGCCTGCTCGTTCCACTTGTCGCTGACCCGCTCGAAGATCTCGGGCGTGATGGTCGTCTTGGAGTCCAGGACCTTGACGACGACGGGCTCGGTGCCGCCCGCGAGCTCGATCTCCGCGAGGTAGAGCACCGCCTCGCCACCGCGCCCGATGGACCGGAGGAGCCGGTACCGGTCGGGCGCGGAGTCGGGGCCGATGTGGTGTGCCGTGTTGCTCAAGTTCCCCCCAAGGACCAGAGTTTGACAGTTGTTCAGCTTGCCCGTCCGGCCTGCCCGGGGTCAACGCGCCGCCGGGCGGCCCAGCATCCGCAGACAGCCGTCCCTGGTGCGGCGCAGGTGCCCGAGGAGCGTCTCGTACGCGGACGGGTTCGCGGCGGCGGACCGTTCCGCCAGGACGAGCGCCTCGACGACCGGTGCGAGCGCCTCCTCCCAGTGCCCGTCGAGCGCGAGGAAACGGCCGAGGTTGCCGAGGACCCGGGCCAGGTCGAAGGCGTACGCGGCCGGGTTCCGGTCGTGCGCCGCGCGGTACAGCTCCACGGCCCGCCGGGTCGCGGCGAGCCCCTCGGCGCGCCGGCCGGCCGCCTCCAGGCACATGCCCAGGTTCGAGAGCGACTGGGCCAGATCCGCCCGGTGCGGGTCCGCCTGCTCGGCGTACAGGCGCTCACGGAGGGAGACGGCCTCCTCGGCGGCGGCCAGGGCCTCGGCCGGACGGCCCATGCCCAGCAGGAAGTAGGCCAGGTTCGACACGGACTGCCCGAGTCCCTGGGAGTGGGCGGCCAGGTTGCCCGAGGCGAGGCGGCGACGGATGGCGACGGCCTCAGCCGTCGCGTCCACGGCCTCGGGCAGCCGTCCGGCCTCCGCGAGGTCGGCGCCCAGGCTGGTCAGCGCGATGGCGAGGTCCGGTTCGTGCGCGGCGGCGTTGACCCGGGCGAGGGCGCGCAGGACGGTCACCGCCTGCCGCGACAGCTCCAGGGCCTCGGCCCGCCGGCCCTGGGCGGCCAGGTGGTTGGCGTGGTTGACGAGCGACCGGGCGACGTCGGGTTCGTGGGCGGCGGGGTCCCGCTCGGCCAGTCGCAGCCAGATCAGCATCGCCTCGGCGTTCGCGTCGGCCGCTTCGGCCCAACGGCCCAGTGCGGAGAGGTAGTTGCCGAGCCCGTGCAGGGCCCCGGCCAGGTGTTCCTCGTGTACGGGGTCGGCGGCGACGATCCGGCGCCAGCAGGCGACCGACCGCTCGCCCAGGGCCAGGGCCTCCTGGTGCCGGCCGAGCATGGACAGCCAGATGCCCAGGTCGTTGAGGAGTCCCGCGTGCATCCCGTCCCACCGCGCGGGCTCGGCCTCGGCGAGCCGCCGGAACAGGGCGGCGGCCTCCTCGGTCGCGGCCACCGCCTCCTCGGGCCGCCCGGTCAGGGCCAGGCAGTTGCCGAGCCGGGCCAGGGCGGTGGCGAGCGCGGGCACGTCCTCGGGGAGTTCCTCCTGCGCGGCGAGGCTCAGCCGGGCGGCCTCCAGGGCCTCGTCGAGCCGGCCGGCGTTCGAGAGCCGGGTGCTGAGGTGGTGGTAGCCCGTCGCACGGGCGGTGGGGCCGTCGTCGAGGGCCAGCAGTTCCGTCACGATCCGGCGCGTGACGGCGGCGATGCCCGCGTCGAGGTCCACATGGCGGTGGGTGGGGAAGCGCTCCTCGACGGCGGAGAGGAGCCGGACCGGTATGTCGTCGAGCGCGGCGAGCGTGCTCAGGGCGGCGCCACCGGCGGTGAGCGCGAGTCCCGGGTCGGCCGCGAGCAGCGGGTAGAGGTGCCGGGGCCCGAGGTGCGGCCAGCGCTGGGCGGCGGCGGCCAGGAAGGTGACAGCGCGCTCGGCGTGCGGCCCGAGCAGGCGGGTGGTGACCTCCGGGGCCCACTCCATGGCGGGGTAGTCGGCGCCGTGCCCCGGAAGCGTGAGGGCGAGGAAGTCCTCGGCGAGCCGGTCGGGGTAGAGCGGCTCCAGGACCGTGCCGCGCTGCGGCTCGGCGGCCGGGTAACAGAAGGCGTGGTCGTCGAGGACGCGGCCGGGGGAGGGGGCGGGGGTGCTTTCTGCGGGCCCGCCGGTCCCGAGCCCGGGGGCGGATCCGGGGGATCGACCGGTTCCGAGTTCCGCCACGACGGCCGACCCCGTGGACCGGTCGACCGCCCCGGTGAGCGCGGCGGCGAACACGGCCCGGTTCATCGCCTGCGGCGGGGTCGCGTACCGCCCGTCACCCCGGGCGAACAGCGTGCCCCAGTGCAGGTGTTCCCGGTCGAGGAGGTAGACGGTCAGACCGGCGAGATCGGCGGGCGGACGCCGCCCGTGCGCCTGCGCGTCGACGGAGACGAGCGCGGCCATGTGGAGGGCGAGGGTCAGCCCGTACGGGGGAGCTGGCTCGGGCGCGGCCGTGACTCCGTACCGTACGGCGAAGGCGTCGTGGGCGGCCCGGTACATCCCGGCGCCGTCGGGGAGGTCCTCCAGGGCCATGTTGCTCGTACCGGCCTGGAGGTTGGCGAGCGAGGCGCGGACGGCGGGCCACGCGTCGGCCGTACGGGCGAGCAGCAGCACGCGCGCGCGTACCCCGGGCCGGTGGAGCAGGGCGTTGCTGAAGAGCCAGGTGAGATGGGTGAGCGGCCAGCGGTCCGCGTAGTCGACGACCAGGAGGACGCCGTCGCGCCCCTCGGTCGTCAGGTCCTGACTCCCTGGCGGTGGCTGTACGGACCCGGGGCCGTTCGTCGCGGCGGCGACCCGCCAGCCCTCGTCCTGGGTCGCGTCGGCGAACCGGGCGGCGAGGCGCGTCTTGCCCTGCCCGCCCGGCGCGTGCATCCACCGGACGGCGAGCCGGGGTCCCTGGTCGCGCCAGGCACGCAGTCCGGCCAGTTCGGCGTCCCGGCCCGTGAACGGCACGACCTCGAAACGGGAGTTGAGCATCCGGCTCGGCAACTCCCGCAGCCACTCCGGATCGGCGGCCGGTGCGCGGCGCCAGTTCTGGAGCAGGTAGACGGGAGAGCCGTCGCCGAAGACGTGGATGTCGGCGCCGATGACGCCGTACGCGTATCCGGAGTGCGCGGTGACGTGCTGCTCGACGCTCACGGGTCACGCTTCCGGGCGGGGCTCTGAGCTCTGGTGGAAGACGATGTTCCCGTGCTGGACGCCGAAGACGCGTCCGTGGTCGTGGGCGGTGTTGTGCTGCACGGAGTGCTGCCCGTCCGGGGCCTCCCGTATCAGGGCGCGCAGCTCCTCGGCACACTCCGGGTGCTCGGCGAGGAGGGCGCGCAGCCGCAGCGCCCAGGCGGGCACGAGCGCCTGCCGCGCCCCGTCGGGGTCCTCGGCCCCGGCGACGAGCGCGGCGTCCTCGTCGAGCCGCCCCTCGACCTCCGCCCGCCCCCGGAACAGCCGGACGACCCCGTCCCGGGTGACCTGCCAGGCGTCCGTGGCCATGGCGGCGACGACGGCCCCGCCGCCGGCGGCGGCCAGGGCGGTCAGGGACTCCTCTAACACGTGGCCTCCGCGACGAAGGCGCCCCAGGCGGTGGGGGAGACGGTGAAGACGGGACCGGTCTCGCCGAGCTTGGAGTCCCGGACGTGGACGGCGGCGGGGTGGGCGGCCACCTCGACGCAGGCGCCGCCCTCGTCGCCGCTGTAGCTGGACTTGCGCCAGTCGTAGGCGACTTCGAGGCAGTTCCCACCCTCGCTGCCGCTGTAGCTGGACTTGAACCACGAAAGTGCTGCTGCGTTCATGTCTCTCCTGCCAGGTGCTCCAGCAGGCCCATGGTGTCCTCGGGCGTCAGGGCCTGTGACCGCAGCATTCCATATTTGGCCTGGAGAATGCCGACCTCGTCGGGGTCGTCGATGAGGAAGCTCACCCGCTGTCCCTCGATGTAGGCGACGTGTTCGTGGGCGGGCGTTTCCACGAGCACCATGGGCCCATTGAGTCCCGCGTGCTTCGTCCGTGACTTCGGGATGATCTGGAGGGCGAGGAAGGGGAGTTCGGCGATCTCGCGCAGATGGAGGATCTGCCCCCGCAGCACCTCCCGGCCGCCGATGGGCTGCTCCAGGACGGATTCGTTCAGGAGGAAGGACATCATCGGCGGCCACGGCTTCTGCTCGAAGATCCGCTGGCGGTCGAGCCGGTCGAGCATCCGGTCCTCGGCTTCCTGCGGGGTGATCGGCGGATACAGACAGTCGAAGACCGCGCGGGCGTATTCCGCGGTCTGGAGCAGTCCCGGGACCACCCCGTTCTCGTACCAACAGAGGCTGAGCGCCTGTGCCTCCAGCTCGATGAACTCCTGTACGAACGCCGGATACCGCTCCTTCTTCGGCGCCTTCCCGACCGCCACCGCCAGCGCACCCCCCGTGTTCAGGATGTCGTCCAGCTCACCCGCGAGCCCAAGCCGCAGCGCCCGCCGCCCCTGTTCGATGGACCCCAGCGTCTCCAGTGCCACGCACGCCTGCGCCGCCAACTGGGGCTGGGTCAGAGCCGCTTGTTTCCGGTAAAGCGCCACCAGGGCGCCGACCACTTCCCATGAGGGGACCTTCTTCCTGGAGTTCGTACCGCGCTGCATGAGCGGTGCCTTCCCCGCTCCGTACGTACTCGACGCGTTCCGGACCCGTACAAAGAATTTGTACGGCTTCGCGTCCTGGGGCGCGTGGGGCGCGAGGCGCCACCGTGATCGCCATGAGCGACCAACTCCCCTTCTTCCGCGAGGCCTTCTACCGCCGCGAACGCCGATCCGTTCCCCTCGCCCGGGACTTCGCACGCAAGGCGCTGGCCGACTGGGGGCTGGACGCACGCGCGGACGACGTACTGGTGTGCGTGAGCGAGCTCGCCACCAACGCCCTCCTGCACGGCGTCCCACCGGGCCGCGGCTACCGACTCCACCTCTACCTGGAGCGCCCCGGCTCCCTCCGGGTCGAGGTCCACGACAGCGGCGACGGCACCCCGGCCGTCCGCGAGCCGTCCGGGGAGTCGGGTCGCGGCCTCCTCCTCGTCGGCGCCCTCGCCGACCGCTGGGGCGTGGGCGCGCGCGACCCCGGCAAGATCGTCTGGTGCGAGTTCGCCGTCGCGGCGGGCGGGTCCTAGAGGGCGTCTTTCCGGTCTGCCGGCCCCGTGGCGTCAGGGCAGGAGTCGGGGTCGCCGTCCGGGGCGGGTCAGGGGCGGTTTCGGGGTGATCACCGATCGCCGACGACCGGCGGAAACGGCAGAGTTGGGGTCGTTCGGGGGACACACCCCCACCTCACGGCGACCACCTCTGGAGCACTCCCATGCGACACCGCACGCCCGCACTGCGCCGCCTCGTCGTGGCCGGTACGACCACGGTCGCCCTCACGCTCGGTGTCGGCGTCCCCGCTGCCACCGCCACCACCGCCACGCCCTCCACGGCCACGGCGACCTTCCGCGCCCACTCCTCCGGCTTCGACGCCGAACCGCTGCGGAAGCTGCTCACCCCACTGCCCGGCTACCAGGCCGGAGCGCTGGTCAGGGTCGACGGGCCGGGTCGCGGGCCCCTGTGGACCGGCGTCGCCGGTCCGGTGTCGGCCGACGCCCACTTCCGCATCGGCAGCGTGTCCAAGGCCTTCACCCACACGGTCGCGCTGCAGCTCGTCGCCGAGCACAGGATAGGGATCGACGACCCGGTGCGGTCCCACCTGCCGGAGCTGATCCCGGCCGAATACGGTGAGGTGACGGTGCGCCAGATACTGGATCACACCAGCGGGCTTCCGGCGCCCGCTCCGACCCCCACCCCGAAGAGCGGGCCGGGTTGGTGGCTCAAGAGCGTCACGCCGGTCGACGGGGTGCGGGACGCCTTCGCGCTCGCCGCCGCCGACGAGGACTGGCGGAAGTACCGGCCCGCGCCGGGCGCCGTCCAGCAGTACAACGGGCTCAACACGCTGGTCGCCGGACTGCTGGTCGAGAAGGTCACCGGCAACTCCTTCCGGCAGGAGCTCGACCGGAGGATCCTGCGCCCCCTCCAGCTGCGGCACACCAGCCTCCCGGCCGCCGGCGACATCACCATCCCCAGCCCGCACGCGCGGGTGTACGTCGGGGCGGACGAGGTCACCGAGCAGAGCCCCTACCCGTGGGCCGAGGGCGGGATGATCTCCACCGCCGCCGACCTCGACCGCTTCCTGACCGCCCTCCTCGGCGGTCGGCTCCTGCCGCCCGCCGTGCAGAGACTGGCCTTCTCCGTCCCCGAGGTCCCCAGCGCGTCCCAGAACAAGCACTGCGGCACCAGCGGCAAGGCCTGCTTCGCCCCCGTCGGCCTGATGCGCCTCACCCTCGGCAACGGCGTGACCGTCTGGGGCAAGACGGGCTCCCGCCCCGGGTGGGAGAACGGGTTCTTCGCCACGCCCGACCTCAAGCGCCGTGTGGTGTACTCCCTCAACCCCAACGGGACGGGGACGAGTGAGGAGTACACCGACTACGTGAGGGCCCTCGCCGGTGCCGCCTTCACGGGACTCCAGCCGACCGCACAGGCACCGACCGCACAGGCACCGACCGCTCCGGCGCCGACCGCTCCGGCCGGCCCGGGGCACCGCGAGCCCCGGAGGGTGTCCTAGCCGGACAGCTCGTCGGCCTGGGCGAGAGGGGCGCCCGGACGCGAAGCGCCGTCCGGACGCGGGGTGGCGTCCGGACGGCGGGGCGGTACGGCCGGCGCGTGACGGCTGTACCGCCCTTCGCCCGTGAAGCGGGCCTAAGCGAGCACCTCATAGGTCAGCGTGTAGTCCGCGTCGTCCTCGGTGAACTTGTACTCCAGCTCACCCTGGCCCGCCTGGGACCGCCCCGCGTAAAAGCGGCCGAGGAGGTCGTCGTCGTCCGGGGAATCGGAGTCGAAGAGTTCGATGCGGGCGCGTGTGCTGAAGTCGATCAGCGGGACGGCGGACAGGTCCGCGGTCTCCCTGTTGTTCAGGCCCGGTGCCTCCGCGCCCCACACCTGGACCCCGTTGACCAGCAGGCGCTGTTCGTCCTCACCCCCGTCGTCCTCTGTCGTCGAACAGTAGAGAGAAATCAGCCGAAGCCTCATTACCACCCCCAAGTATTTCGTCGAGCAGCCTGGGACGAGGGTATGGGTGAATTAACCTGCCGGGCAATGGAGCGCGGCCCGGCGCAATATGGCGCATTGTGCGGGAATTAACACGCCCCCGCTTTCCCGAATTATCGGTTTCGTAAACTGGAATGGCGCCAGGACGCCAGGGGTGAGGAGGTGGGCCCCCGGCCCGGGACGCACTCTGTGAGGATCGCCACGAAACGGGCAAACGATCACGTTTGGCTGCGACAGTGGGGGCGCGCGTACAGATCCAGTCAGGAGCACGTCCTTGGCCGCAATCGCACGGTGGTGCCTCCGGCACCGTCTCGTCGTCGTTCTCCTCTGGCTCCTCGCACTCGGAGGGACCGCCGCCGGCGCGACCCTCGCCGGCAGCGCGTACTCCAACGACTACGAGGCCCCCGGCACCGAGTCCGGCCGGGCCACCGCCCTCCTCGACCGGGGCTTCCACGGCCTCGGCGGCGACAGCGACACCATCGTCTGGCACAGCGACCGGGGCAGCGTCCGAGCCGACGCCGTCGAGCAGCGCGTCAGCGGCATGCTCGACAAGGTCGCCGAACTGCCCGGCATCGCCGCCGTCACCTCCCCCTACGGGGACGGGGCCGCGTCCGGCCAGGTCAGCGAGGACGGGCACACCGCCTACGCCACCGTCACCTTCGACGCGCAGGCCGACGACATCCCCGAGGCCCAGGCCAGGGCCCTCGTGGACACCGCCAGGGCTGCCGCGACCGACGACCTCCAGGTCGAGCTGGGCGGCAGCGCCGTCGCCCTCACCGAGGCCCCCGGCGGACACATCGCCGAGATCGTCGGCGTCGCCGTCGCGGCGGTCGTCCTCTTCCTCGCCTTCGGCTCGCTCGCCGCCTCCGCGCTCCCGATAGCGACCGCGCTCGTCAGCGTCGGCATCGCGTACTCCGGGATCGTGCTCCTCGGCCATCTGATGACCGTCGCCGACTTCGCCCCCATGCTCGGCATGCTCGTCGGCCTCGGCGTCGGCATCGACTACGCCCTCTTCATCGTCACCAGGCACCGCAGAGGACTCAAACGCGGCCTCTCCGTCGCCGAGGCCGCCGAGACCGCCGTCGCCACCACCGGCCGAGCCGTCGTCTTCGCCGGCGCCACCGTCTGCATCGCCCTGCTCGGCATGCTCATCCTGCGGCTCGGCTTCCTCAACGGCGTCGCCATCGCCGCCTCGCTCACCGTGCTCCTCACGGTCGCCGCCTCCGTCACCCTGCTGCCCGCGCTGCTCTCGTTCATCGGCACGCGGGCGCTGTCACGACGCGAACGCCGGACGCTCGCCGAGCGCGGCCCGCAGCCCGAGCTGCCCACCGGCTTCGCCGCCCGCTGGTCCGCCTTCGTCGAGCGGCACCCCAAGCTCCTCGGCGCGGTCGCCGTCCTCGTCATGGGCGTCCTGGCGCTGCCGACCCTCTCGCTCCACCTCGGCACCTCCGACCAGGGCAACGGCCCGGGCACCGCCACCACGCGCAAGGCGTACGACCTGCTCGCCGACGGCTTCGGGCCGGGCGTCAACGGGCCCCTCACCCTCGTCGCCGGCCTCGACGGCGCCGACGACCGGGTCGCCCTCGACCAGCTGCCGGCCGCGCTCACCGCCACCAAGGGCGTCGCGTCCGTCTCCCCGGTCACGTACAACAGCGCGGGGGACACCGCCGTCCTCACCGTCGTGCCCGACTCCTCGCCGCAGTCCAAGGCGACCAGCGAGCTCGTCGACCGGCTCCGCGACGACGTCCTCCCGACCGCCGAGGCGGGCACCTCCCTCGACGTGCACGTGGGTGGCGTCACCGCCTCGTACGACGACTTCGCCGAGATCATCGTCGGCAAGCTGCCGCTCTTCGTCGGCGTGGTCATCGCGCTCGGCTGCCTGCTGCTCCTGCTCGCCTTCCGGTCCCTCGGCATCCCGCTCAAGGCCGCCGCCATGAACGTCGCCGCCGTCGCCGGCGCCTTCGGCATCGTCGTCGCGATCTTCCAGTGGGGCTGGGGGAGCGAGGTGCTGGGCCTGGGCAGCGCCGGACCGATCGAGCCCTTCCTCCCCGTGATCATGGTCTCCGTCCTCTTCGGACTCTCCATGGACTACCAGGTCTTCCTGGTCAGCCGGATGTACGAGGAGTGGCTGGAGACCGGCGACAACCGGCGGGCGGTCCGGGTCGGACTCGCCGAGACCAGCCGCGTGATCAACTCCGCCGCGGTCATCATGATCTCCGTCTTCCTGGCCTTCGTCCTCTCCGGCGACCGGGTCATCGCCATGTTCGGCATCGCGCTCGCGGCGGCCGTCGCCCTCGACGCCTTCATCCTGCGCACCCTCCTCGTCCCCGCGCTCATGCACCTGCTCGGCGGCGCGAACTGGTGGCTGCCGAAATGGCTCGACCGGCTGCTGCCCCGGATCAGCATCGAACCCCCCGAGTGCCGCGAGGCCGCCGACACGCGTGCGAAGATCCCCGTACAGCGTGTGACGGCCCCGGCCCCGGCTCCGGCCGCGGAGGAGAGGAACGACGATGTTCGCGATATCGCTGGGTGACGACGGTGCCGAGCTCAGGCCCCTGGAGCCCTGGCAGGCCGAGGAATTCCTCACCCACATGGACCGGGGCCGGGAGTTCGTCGGACAGCACATCGGCCTCCCGGACGTCGTCGCGGACCTCGACTCCGCCCGCGCCTACCTCACCTCGTACGCCGAGAAGGCCGCGAACGACACCGGCCGCATCTACGGCATCTGGACCGACGGCACCCTCGTCGGCGGCGTCCTCTTCCGGATCTTCGACGCCAAGAACGGCACCGCCGAGGCGGGCTGCTGGCTGGAGCCCTCCGCCGCCGGGAAGGGCCTGATCACCCGGGCCTGCCGGGTCATCATCGACTGGGCGATCGAGGAGCGCGGCATCCACCGCGTCGAATGGCTCGCCTCCACGAAGAACCTCCCGAGCATCGCCGTCGCCCGCCGCCTCGGCATGACGAAGGAGGGCGTGCTGCGGGAGAACTACCTGTACCGCGGCGCCCGCGCGGACACGGAGGTCTGGGCCGTCCTCGCTCCCGAGTGGCGCGCGGCGAAGGCGTCTTAAGCCCCCTCTCATGTCGGCCCCCTAGCGTGCGCCGCATGGACACCCAGACGACCGAGAAGACCGCGGCGACCGAGAAGACGGCGGCCGAGAAGACCGCGGCGACCGAGCACGACGAGGCCGACGAGACCACCGCGGATGCCGTGGACGACGCCGTGGACGACGCCCTCGTCCCGCTCGACGAGCAGGACGCGCAGGACGGGGACGAGCAGGACGACGAGGAGGCGGCCTCCCCGGAGGCCACCGGCGTCGGCTCCGGCGCCGCGGCCGTGGTCTCCGCCGCCCTCGCCGCCGTCGCCCTCACCGGCACCTGGACCGGCAGGGTCGTCGCCGAGCGCGAGACGCTCATCGGGCAGATCAAGACCTCCGCCGGCGGCACCCCCGCCCAGCAGATCCACGAGATCTACGGCGACGCCTGGCACGGCACCGCGCTGGTGAACGGCGTCTTCGCCCTCCTCGCCCTGGTCGTCGCCGTCCTCGTGCTCACCCTGCCCCGGCGCCCCGCATGGGTCCGCGCCGTCGCCGTCGCCGGCGCCGTCCTGGGCGGCCTCGGGCTGCTCCTGTCGGTCGGCACCTACTTCGACCTGTTCCTGAGCCTCCCGACCACCGGCTCCTGAGTCCCTCAGGAAGCCGCCTAAGGACCCCTTGGGACCCTCCTAAGAGGTCCTAACAAAGGCGTTGGACGTGTCGGTGGGTGATCAGGCAGGTGGCGAGGCCGAGGAAGGCCTCGTGGATGTCGTCTCGTCGCTC
>NZ_JBEXSZ010000205.1:0-11436 GCF_040613865.1 Streptomyces sp. NPDC006197
GCGGGGCGGCCGTCGGGGTCGGTGGTGCGGGCGACCAGGCCGTGCCCGCGCATCCGGCGCAGCCGGGCGGACAGGAGACTGCAAGGGGGATGCCGGGTGGCCGTGGACGCTGTGGGGCGCGGGCTGTGGCGTCGCGCGGACCGCGGACGGCTCAGCGGGCCGGGCCTCCGTCTCCCGCGCGACCGGCCGCGGAACGGTCGAACGCATGGAGGCGTGGGGCGTAGAGGCATGGGGGCCGGCGGCCCGTCGACCGCGCGGTATCACCGGGGCACGCGCTACCCGCAAGAGCGGGCTGACCGCCGAACGGGTTCATTCAGCCGGGCCAGGTGCCGGTCAGACGCCGGATGGCGGCGGCCCCCGCCCGGTCCACCGCCGCCTTGACGGCGGAGAAGATCGCCCCCTGCAGGCCTGCTGCCAGCAGGACCTCCTGCCAGGTGCGGTCCTCGTCGGTGGCATCGGGGGCGTCGTCGTCGTGGCCGATCATCTTCCACGCCTGCCTGAAGGCCGCGCCCGCGATCAGGCCGCTGACGGCACCGAACATCAGCCCGACAGGCTTGTAGGCGATCTTGGATGCCTTCACTTGGGCCTCCGGTTACGACGCAGGAGCAGGAACACCGCCAGGGCCGCGGCCCCGGCGAACAGCGGGATACGGTTGGCCCGCGCCGCAGTCGCGGCCGACGCCGCCTTCTCACGGACCTGGTCCGGGGCCTTGGCGGCTGCCAGATGCCCGGCGTGGGTCGCGCCGTCGCGTACGTGAGCGGTGGCGCGGGCAGCCTTGTCGAGCACGGGATCGGGGGTCTTTTCCTTGGCCAGCTCGACCGCCCGGACCGCCTTGTGCCGGAGCTGCTCGGTGGCCAGGGCCGCCTTTTCGGCGGCCTGCTCCTTGACCTCGGCCGCCTTCTCCTTGGCCTGCTCCTTGACGTCGGCCGCCTTCTCCTTGGCCTGTTCCTTGACGTCGGCCTTGGCCGCCAGTGCTTCCACGGTCCGGCCGAGTTCGTCGCGGGTGCGCTTGACCTGCTCGCGCAGCTGGTCCGGATTCGGTGCGGATTCGTCGCCCCGGGACTGATGGCTCATCGGTGTGCCCTCTCCTTGATCTCTTCCACGTCGGCCTTGACGCTGTCGATGGTCTTCTCGGGTGTGGGACTGCCGGCCTTGGCGACCTGCTTCTTGCCGACCTCGGCCAGCACGGCGGCCACCGCCGCGAGCAGGGCGGCGATGATCAGAGCCGAGGCCCACACCGGCAGTACCAGCGCGAGGGCGGCGATCCCGGCGGCGACCAGTGCCTGCGCGGCCAGGATGCCGACGAGGCCGGCTCCGCCGAACAGACCGCCGCCGACCCCGTAGCGCCTGCCCTTCTGGGCCATCTCCGCCCGAGCCAGCCGCATCTCCGCACGGACCAGCTCCGACATCTGCTGCGACGCCCGTGTGACGAGCTCGCCCACCGGCTCGTCCCTGCCGTGGCCGTGGCTTCCAACGGCGCTCATCTCATCCCTCGCCTTCTTATGCCCTTCGGGTGGTGTCTCCAGGCGCGCATACCCGACAATCCGCCGGACACCCACCGACCACGCGTGGTCATCGCCGCCGGCGGAGGAAGAGGCGGGGCGCCGTGCGGATCAGGGCGGCGGCCGCAGCCCCGATCACGGCGCCGGCTGCCACGTCAGAGGGGTAGTGGGCCCCGCCATGGACCCGCTCGACTGCCACGAGCACCGTCGGGACACCGCACGCGGCCCCGGCCCACGGCCACGAGGCCGCGACGGCCGTGGTGAACGCCACGGCGGCGGCGGTATGCCCGGAGGGGAAGGACGAGCTGTCCGGCCGGTCGGAGACATCACGGTGCGGGATCCACTCCGCGGGAGGCCGACGCCGGTCGACCAGTTGTTTGGCGACCCCGTTAGACAGGCCTTCCGCCACTGTCATCGCCAGGACTCCCGAAGCTGTGGCCCTACGGCCCCGTCGGCCTCCCAGGACCGCCATCACCAGGGAGGCGGCCCACCACAGCTTCGTATGCTCGGCTGCCTCCTCGACCGTGGGGAGCAGCCGACGCGTCACCGGGGAGTCCCAGGCGGCGATGCGGCGGGTCAGCCGGTCGTCACCGTTTTGCAGCCCGGCCAGCACCCTCATTTCCCACCGTCTCCCTTCAGGTCGCCCCGCTCACTCGAGACGGCGGCGGTCCTCCTCGCTCCACGCCCGGGTGTCCCGTGGTTCGACGTACGGCTCCTCGTCCTCGGGGTACCCGCCGGCGATCGCGCGCTGGCGGACCAACTCGGCGTCGAACTCCAGGCCCAGGAGCATGGCGAGGTTGGTGATCCACAGCCACACCAGAAAGATGATCACGCCCGCCAGGGTGCCGTACGTCTTGTTGTACGAGCCGAAGTTCGCGACGTAGAAAGCGAAGCCGCCTGAGGCGATCATCCAGATCCCCAGCGCCAGGAAACTGCCCGGGGTGATCCACTTGAACCCGCGGCCCTTCGCGTTCGGCGCGGCCCAGTACAACATCGCGATCATGACCGTGACCAGCACCAGCAGCACCGGCCACTTCGCGATCGACCAGACCGTCATCGCGGTGTCTCCCACGCCCAGGGCGGTGCCTGCCTGCCGGGCCAGGCCGCCGGTGAACACCACGATCAACGCGCTGGCGACGGCCAGGACCATGAGTGCCACGGTCAGGCCGAGGCGTAGCGGCAGGACTTTCCACACGGGCCGGCCCTCGGGTACGTCGTAGACGGCGTTCGAGGCGCGGATGAACGCCGCGACGTAGCCGGAAGCCGACCAGACCGCGACGACCAGACCCACGACCGCCAGCAGTGAGCTGATGCCCGCGTTGTCCTGCATCTGCCGAACCGCGTTGCTGATCACATCGCGCGCAGCGCCCGGGGTGAGCTTCTGGAGGTTGTCCAAGAGCTGTCTGGTGGCCGATTCACCCGCGATTCCGAGCATCGAGACGAGAACCAGCAGGGCGGGGAAGAGGGCCAGCACTCCGTAGTAGGTCAGCGCTGCCGCCCGGTCCACCAGCTCGTCGTCCTTGAACTCCTTCAGTGTCCCGCGCAGCACCGCCTTCCAGGACCGCTTGGGGAGCTGCGACAGCTGATCCGGCGCCCGCTCCTCGACTTGCCGGTCCGGCCCTGCGGCCTCATTGCGTCCCCCGCCCGACGGCCGGCGGTCATCCCCCTGCGATGGTGTCCCTGTGGGCCTCATGGTGGACGCCTTTCCACTCCGCCTGCCGTCATGCAAGCGGACATGGAGCCGACGGCTCAATGTCCGACCACGGTCACGGGGGAACACGCCGCGTATATCGACCCCCTGCCACGCTCCCGGTCCGGCGGCTCGGCGAGCCACCCGACGGAGAGCAGCCTCGGGGGGTCCTGCCGGTGAGCCGGCCGACCGTCCCCTGGATGCTCTCGCGCCTGGCCGACCACGAAGCCCCTCACCGCCGACAGTCGCTGTCGGCCACTGGCGTTCGTCATCACGCCCGGCCAGGTCAGCGACGTACCCGCGTTCCAGCAGGTGCTGTCTCTCGCGGCGGTGCCCAGAGGACGTCTTGTTGAGCTCCCGCAGCAGCTTGCCGGATCCTTGCTGCTGAGGCAGCTGTCAGGGAGCGGCCCTGCGGATGCCCTGCGGGCTGCGATCAGCCGCGTTCACCTCACGGACGCGGGGCAACTTCGCAAGGCCTGGCGGGACGTCCTGAGCGAGCTGTACAAGACCACCGGTGGCACCTTGGTCTACCACCCACGCCACTATCTCTCGCGGTCAACGCCACCTCGTACCCGCCCGCAGGAAGCGACCTGCACAGCGCCCCGGAGCACGCCGCCAGGTACCTGCTGACATCCGTTCCGCCGCTCATCGCCGATGACCTTGCGTTGCACGAAGGGACGACGCCCCAGACCGCCCCGAGATCACCGTTTTCGCCGTCATCAGGGCCCAGGCGACCAATGATCACGCACCTGACGGCCCGCGCGTTCATACACCGCGACAACACGGGCCAGACCGTCCTGCCCGAAGCCTGGCCACACATCCGCCGGCACCTCGACGACTCCGACGTCTTCAATCAGCTCCTGAACGAACTCTCCCCACCCATCACCAGGAGCTGGCCCGACGCGACAGGCGAGCGGAGCGAAGAACACCGACGTCGTCGTAGAGTCCCTTCACCCATTCCAGGAAGCCCTCATCTCCCCGAACGGGCTGGCTATCACACTATGGAACCGTGACCGGCCAGGAGCCGACCACACTCACTGGTGGCCCTGCTGGGACGAAGACTTCAGCGACGTGGTCGCCTCCTTCCTCCGGCAGGAACACGTCTCGGCAAGCCGAGCCGCGTCCCTGCCGCAGCCAAGAACCGCGAGAGCCGGCAGCGCCCGCAAACGACACTGCGCAGCCGCTTCGAGGCGCTCCGCCAGAGCCTGCCGGTAGGCGGAGGTTGCCAGCGGTGCGTCCAAGGGCTCCACGGGGCTACTGGAGACGGTGTCACTTCCGCCCGGTCCGCGAACCTCCTTCGCCCTCCCGTCGCGGCGCTCACGAGTGCTGACTCGACCTCAGATCTTCCTCGGAGAACCGTTCCGTTTCCACGACCGAATGAACATGCTCTGTCACCTACTCGTGGCGGTGTGCTACGGATGTCCGACAGTTCCGTCGGATGCCTCGGTCCAGTACCGCAGCCGGCGCCAGGCCATCACCCCGGAGCAGCCCACGGTCTCTGCCGGGACGTCCCGCCAGGCGACACCGGACCGCAGCACGAACAGGACGCTGGCGAGCGTTGTTCGGTCAGGAACACGCAACCCCCGGAATGCCGGCGGCGTCGTCCGGGAGCGGGTGGCAGCAGCGGGGCCATCCGCTTCCACAGGTCGTCCGGAAAAGGATGTTCAGGCTGCCATCAAGTTCCTGAACTGGCTCGACGAGCGCGAACAACAACTGGTTTTCCTGGACCAGGCGGGCTTCGACGTCTGGCTCATCAGCCACCCCACCCAGCACGTCGTGATCGAGTCCTTCACCCGCTGGGCCACAGTTCGGCGTCTGACCGGCCCACTCGAACCGCCCAGGCGGGGACGTCCATTCGCCGTCAACTTCCAAACGGCCGTCGAGTACGACCAGCAGCTGCGCCGCTGCTTCAACGACAGCGCGTTGCCTCGCGAGATCCGCATCATCGGCGCTCTGGTCCGGTTCTACGTCCTGCCCGTCGCCAAGATCATCGAGGTCACCACGGACCGGTCCCGCCGGGACGAGACCGGCTCGTACCTGGCCATTGACCGCCGCCCCGTACCGCTCTCACTCCGTACTGCTCCCACTCAGACTGGGCCAGTTCGTCAAGGACCAGTTCGATCAGCCACGCACCACCGCCTGCATGCGCCGGGCTCTTGACGAAGCCTCCCCCTACCTGCTGCCAAGCGACTTCCTCCATCGGCCCCGCAGCCCCAACGTTGAAGGACAACGCCGGACTACCGCACTACTCAAACAAGGCCTCTTCACCAGCAAAACATCTGCTACGCCTGCTCTATCTCGCGATCGTCATTCGATGCCCTCGACTGATGTCTCGGCGTGAGCCGGTTGACGCGGTATACGTCCGGGACGCAGAGGTTGAGGACGGTCGCAAGGGCGATCATGCCGGCGCAGGCCAGGAGTATTCCCTGGCTGTCCCACGAGTGGGCTGCGAGGGCGGTGATGAGGTAGCCGAGGGGGATGGCGAGGCGTTCCCCGACGCCGTTGAACGCACTCATGCGCCCCTGTTCCGCCTGGGGCACATGCTGTTGAAATGCGGTGTTCCAGGCAACGATCGCGACATCGAGTCCGATACCTGCCAGCAAGGCGGCCACAAGAACAAGGGGCAGAGGCACGCTGCAGGCCATGGCGGTCAGGGGGAGCGCGAGGGCACCGCCCGTGGCCACCGCAACCATGAGCAGCCGGTACGGCTTCCAGCGGAGGCACACGAGGGTTCCCGCCAGCAGACCGGAGGCGAACGCCGCCTGGATCAGACCCCAGTCGCGTGCTCCGGCGTACTGCCGAGCGGCAACAAGGGGGCCAAGAAGCTGGAAGCCCGCTAGCCATGCAGCGACGAGAACGGTGCCGGCGGCCGTATAGCTCCACAGCCAGGCACGCGACCAAAAGCCCGCCCAGCCTGACCGCAGATCGGCCAGGACGCCGCCGGACGTGGTGGGCGGGGTCTCCAGGCGCAGCCCAAGAAGCAGACCGGCCGCGACGGCGAACGTGAACGCGTCCCAAGCCAGTGCCCACGCCGCGCCACTCGCGGCGACGACGAATCCGCCGACGACCGGCCCCAGTACCCTCACCGCGTTGCTCGGGAGTCTGAGCAACGCGTTGGCCTGCTGCAGGTGCTCCTCGGGAACGATCTGCGCGACGGCACCTTGCGTGGCCGGAACGATGAACGACGCCGCCGTTCCCGAGACGAAGCCGCACGCCGCGATGGACGTAGTCGTCGCATGCCCTGTGGCGACGGTGACGGCCAGCGCACCCTGCGCGCCCGCGGCCAGCAAGTTCCCGAAGAAGAGGAGCCGGCTTCGGGAGAGGCGGTCGGCGAAGAGGCCACCCATGAGTAGGAACACGATCGTCGGAACGGTGTTTGTGGCAAGGACCAGGCCAAGAGATCCGGCCCCTCCACCCTGCTCGATGACGGAGTACGCCAACGCGAGAGGGGCCATCGCAGACCCTGTCGCCGAGATGAGGTTGGCCGACGCGAATCGCCGGAAGGCCCCGATCTCCAACGGTGTGCTGATCATCTTCGATGACTCGGCAACGGTCTTCATGATCTCCCTTGGGCTCGGCGCAGCGAGCACCCTAGTGCAGTGAGCCTCCGCCACCCTGAAGCCGCAGGTCAAAGGGCTGGTATGACCGGCTCTCGCGGTGCTCACGCCACTCGTGGGCGGAGGTCATGGAGAAGATCGTCTGACAGGGGTCGGGAACGTCTCCGAAACGGAGGGTAGTCCGAGGCGGTGCTCTGGCCTATGCACCCGGGTCGGAAGGCGCAGCCCGTCCTACTGGCCGGCGCATGACATCCTGGCCCAGTGCTTCTGAACGATCTCGCCAGCAGTGTCGACCTTCACCCAGTGCGCTATCAGTTCGCCACGGTCCGGAGCGACTCGTACGACGACAACTGGCTGGTCATTGATGGCACGGTGATGACTGCTGAGGGAGGCTGGTCCTTCACCGATCCCTGTCTGCTCGTCGATGAGGCCCACCAGGTGTCCGCGTGGCTGCGCGCGGTGGCCGCGGGGGAGGTGGCCGTCACCGAACCTGATGCCGAAGGTGAGCTGTCGCCGGACACGTGGTTCATTGAGCCGGTCGTGGCTTTCAGCCTCGCCGATCGAAGCGATGGCGGGACCGCGGTGATTCGCGTTCACCTGTCCTTGGAGGCGGCGCCCCCGTGGCAACAGGGCAACGACGGGGCTGACATCTACCAGTATGTAGTGGAGGTCAGGATGGACACCGCGGCGCTGCTTCATGCGGCTGGCCAGTGGGACCTCTCTTTGGCTTCCTTTCCGCCCCGTTGATCACCTGCTGGTGGTCCCGCCACCGCCCGCACCGGCCATTGCCTGCTGGCAGCAGTAACTGTTCCCACTCCGTGTCCGATAGATCACCGAGTCCGTCCCGCCCTATACCCGGGACAACGGGCTGGTCAGGCGAATGTCACGTGATCGAACGGACAGCTCTCGGCTCAGGGGCCGACGTATTCGTACACACCCCCGTGAGGGTGTCGCAGCACCGCTCGCTGACCGTTGGGAGTGGGCTGCGCCGGCATCACCAGGGTGGCACCGGCCGCAATCCCTTCCTCAACGGCAACGGCCAGATCTTCCACCGCCACAGTGGCACTCACTCCCGCGACCTTCTGCACCGCCTCGTCCGGACCGCAGTACAGGAGGAAGGGCCCGACATTCGCCAGATGTACACCGGCGAAGGCGAAACGGCCGGCCGTCTGGCCCGTCAGCCGCTCGTAGAAGGGGATGGCCGCTTCCAGGTCGTCAACGCGCTGTCGTGTGATCACCGAGTAGATCTTCGTCGGCATGTTGGAACTCCTCGTCCGGGCTGGGCTGCGTTCGACATCGTCGTGCTCATCGCCATCATCGTTTCGACCTGGTGTGGCCGGCGCCGGTCACACCAGGTCTACGAACGGTCAGCCGTTGGCACGGTCTGCGCGGCTGCGCTCACGCAGTGAGATGCGGTTGCCGTCCCGGTCCGTCGTCTCGATGCGGACGCCGAACCCGTAGTCCTCCGGTTCCGGCTGGTCGAAGGTCACCCCACGGTCGCGGAACACCTTGAAGTCCGCCCGCAGGTCGTCCGACTCGAGGATGACCGGTCCGGACGTGGCTCCCGGCTCGGCCGGTTGCCCCGCCGCCGCGGGGTGCGACCACAGGATGATCTCGACCGGGGTGCCGGGTACGCCCACCGTGAGGAAACGCCTGTCGGGTCCCGGGAAGTCGATGCGCTTCTCCAGGCCGAGCTGCTCCGTGTAGAACCTCAGCGCGCGGTCCTGGTTGGTGACGTAGAGCGTCACGTACATGACGTTGGTCAGTATGGGGTGCTCCCTTTCATCTGTTGAGCCGTTTCACCTCCCTGACGGACCCCGACAGGAGAATGTGACGGATGAGGCTTGTTTCTGAATAACTGTCAGGGTTGATCTTTCTGGTGGTTCGCGCCAGGAAGGCGGACTCGGAGCTGTTCGAGGGTCCGGGCGGGCGACCCGGGCAGTGGTGTGACGACGATGCGGTGCAGGTCCAGGAGACGGTGACCGTCCTGGACCTGGTGGGAGAGGTGGGTGCGGGTGACGCCCAGCAGCTGGGCCAGGAGTGTGCTGGTGATCGCCCTGCGTCGGCGTAAAAGCGCTGCCAGAAGGCGGTGGTAGTGGTCGAGGCTGCTGGTCTGCGGGTGGAGGTAGCTGCGCGGACGGTGGAAGCGCCGCTGGAAGGCGGCCTCGGTCAGGGCATCCCCGTACGGCTCGGAGACTGCCACCAGGCGTTCGAAGCCGGCCCGTGGCATGCCGGTCAGGGCAGGGTCGCTGAGCATCTCGGTCGGGCCGGGATCGATCCGCCGGGCGGCCGGCGGTGCCTGCGGAGGTCGCGGTGGAACGGGGGCGAGGGTGTGGTTCCAGTCGCCGTGGAACGCGTCGGGCGTGATCGGCAGGGCCGGGAACTCGGCAGCGGTCACCGTAGAGCCCAGGCGGTAGCTGCCGGTGTCCCACTCGGCGCCGATGGTCAGTCCGGTGCGTGTGGTCGTCGCAGCGATGGTCTCGATGACGACCTCGTAGCTGGTCAGCGGCCGGCCGCGCCAGTTCGCGGTGATGTGGCAGAACATCCAGTGTTCGATCTTGTTCCACTTCGACGTGCCCGGCGGGAAGTGGCAGACCGTGATCTCCAGGCCGCTCTCCAGGGCGAAGGCGGCCAGGTGCTTCTTCCAGGTCCAGCGGCGGGATCGTTGGAGCCGCCGGCGCCGGCGGTGATCAGCAGCCGGGTGGCGTTCGGATGACGCGCCTGTCCGCGGCGCTGCCACCAGCGACGTATGGACCCGACCGCGAACTCGGCGGTGTCGTGGTCGGTCCCGACGTTGCCCCAGCCGGTATTGGTGGCGATGTCGTAGATCCCGTATGGGATGGCGACGGGCTGGTCGCTGGTGGTGAAGGTGTGGCAGTCGACCTTGATCGGGTCCTTGCCCGGCCGCCAGGTGCGGCCGGGCCGGTCGCGGCTGCCGGGCCATTCCCTGGCCTTGGTGTCGACGCTGATCACCGGCTGCCGGTCGTCGAGGAAGTCGGTGGCCGTGGCGTTCAGGTGGGCGAACTGGGAATCGCGGTCCGGATGGCCGGCGCCCTTGGTGGTCTTGACGGTGCCCTGCAGGCTGTAGCCCAGGCCGTGCAGCAGACGCCCGACGGTTGTGGCACTGACCGGATGGCCCTGTGACGTGAGGATCGAGGCCAGAGCCCGCAACGACAAGGTAGTCCACCGCAGCGGGGAGACCGGATCACCCCGGGTGTGCGGCTCGGTCAGTGCTTCCAGTGCCGGCAGCAGACCGGGGCTGGTGACCGTCAACGGCTTGCGGCCGACCCCCGCAGCCCGGACCCTCCGGGCCGGCACCGGGTCTCCGGCCAACTCAGTGACACCGCGCGCGACGGTGGAAGCACTGGTCCCGGATGCGGCAGCCACCAGGGCGATCCCGCCGTGGCCGATGGCCGCTGCCTCGCCGGCCAGGTAGAGCCGACGGCGCCGCTCGTCGAGGTGCGGCAGGACCCGATCGAACTCGGCCCGTAAGGCGGTGACGGGCGGACGCACAGGCATGGTCCACCGTCCCACCAACTCCACGAGAACAAGCAGTAATTGAAATACAAGCCCATGGAAGGAAGAAGCTCTGCCGAGGCACTGCCACCGTCGCCGCGCTGGTCATCTGGCTCCGCTCATGACCGCCCGGACAGGCTCCAGGCCTTGTTGCCGTGGTGGCGCGGGTGGTGAGCGGCATGGTGATGACCGTGGCGTGTATGCCTGACAGCGGCCGGTCCAGGTGGTGGGCGTGTTGGTCGCCCGGTGGTCGCCTGGGGAAGCCCTTTCCTTTTCGGTGATGTGCTCGGCGAGGGGCGCCACGAGGGTGTCGTGCTCGTCGGCTCCGGCGGCGGCCGCCTGCGCCGGGACCACGGCGCCCAGCCTGGTCAGCGTGGCCTCAACGCGCTCGTGTTGGGCCTCCGCCTCCGGAGCGACCCGGGACAGGAGCGGCGGCCACAGCAGTCCGGGCCGGCCGCGCACCCGCCCGGACCATGGCTGGGCGACAAGGGCTGCAGCACCCGTGCTGTCCGTTTGCACCTGCGTGCCCGCGGGATCGCGCACACCATTCCCGAGCGGACCGATCGGGTGGCCAACCGGGGCAGGGGAGGACAGGGCTTCTCCGGCTGCCCTTCCCCGACCGTAACTGCCATGTCATACGTCGATCTACTCGAAGACGTATGGGGACGACACGATGCCGTCAGGGAACTCGGCCGCCACGCGCTGGAACACCGGACTGCCGAGCGCCGTGACGAGCGCCTCGGTCGACTCCCAGACCGCGGCGTTCATCAGACGCTGACTGTCCGTCGTTCCCCTGCGCATCGATGGGTTCGGCCTTCTCCTCGAACTGCGCGAACACCGGCGTGTGCGGGTCGAGACTCTGCAGCTTGGCCATTTTCGGTACTTCCTCTCGCTATCGGCCGGTGGGTGCCGCCGGGGTCCGCGCCCTGCGGATACCTGCGGAGTTCGAGGGAGTTGCTGCCCGGGTCCTGGATGTAGAGGGAGGTGGCGGTGCCGCACTGCGGGTGCACGGCCGAGCGGTTGTGGTTGATGACGGGCGGGTGAGTTTGTCGGGTCAGGTGAGGGCGGTGGCCAGTAGGGTGAAGGCGGTGATGATGACGGCGACGCGGAGGTAGTGGTAGCGGTCCCAGCGGTTCATCTGCTGCTTCCAGTCCGCGGGCCGGTTCTCGGG
>NZ_JBEXSZ010000206.1:0-11428 GCF_040613865.1 Streptomyces sp. NPDC006197
CTGGGACCCATCGTCCGGACGCGGCTATTCAGGGGGCATCCCGGCACTAAGGGCGGGCGACGGCGCCCCGGGGGTTCCCGGGGCGGCCCTCCTGGTGGTGCTGCGGTGCGTCAGGCGCCGCGCAGGACGGCGCCCGTGCGCTCGGCGGCCAGAGCCACCGCGGCGTCGCGGGCCGCGCTGGCCTCGTCGACCGTCAGGGTGCGGTCCGGGGCACGGAACTTCAGCGCGTACGCCAGGGACTTGCTGCCCTCGCCGAGCTGGTCGCCGGTGTAGACGTCGAACAGCCGGATGGACTCGAGGAGTTCACCCGCGCCCTCGGCGAGGGCGGCCTCGACCTCGGCGGCCGGGACGTCCGCGGCGACGACCAGGGCGACGTCCTGGGTGGCGACCGGGAAGGAGGAGATCCGGGGGGCCTTCACGGGGCCCTCGTTCGCCTTCTCCAGCAGGTCCAGGTCGATCTCCATCGCGCAGGCGCGGGCCGGGAGGCCGAACGCCTTCACCACGCGCGGGTGGAGCTCGCCGGCGTGGCCGACGAGGACCTTCTCGCCGTCCACCTCGACGTGGAACGCGGCGCAGCGGCCCGGGTGCCAGGGCGCGTGCTGGTCGGCGCTGATGATCAGCTCGACGCCCGCCTCGGCGGCCACGGTCCGGCCGGCCTCGATCGCGTCCGCCCAGTCGGACGGACGGCCCTTGCCCCACCAGCCGGCCTGCTCGCGCGCACCGGCGAGGACGACGGCGGCGCGGCGCGGCTGCTCGGGCAGCGCGGCGTTGACCGAGGCGATCTGCTCGTCGGAGGGGCGGCGGTCGACGGGCAGCCGGACGGCGACGCCCGGCTGGCCCTCGGTGGGCCGGAAGACCAGACCGGTCTCGAAGAGCGCCAGGTCGTGGCTGCCGCGGCTGTCGTTGCGGCGGAGCGCGCCGAGCAGACCCGGGAGCAGCGTCGTGCGGAGCGCGGGCTCCTCGTCCGACAGCGGGTTGACCAGCTTCACGAGGCGGCGACGGGCGTCGTCCGCGTCGAGACCGAGGTGGTCGAGGGCCTGCTCGCCGATGAACGGGTAGTTCAGCGCCTCGACGTAGCCGGCGCCGGCCAGGGCGCGGCCCACCCGGCGGTGGACGCGCTGGCGCTCGGTGAGCCCGCGGCCGGCCGGGGGCTTCGGCAGCGTGGAGGGCAGGTTCTCGTAGCCCTCCAGACGGATGACCTCTTCGGCCAGGTCGTTCGGCACGTAGAGGTCGGGACGCCACGACGGGACGGTGACGACGAGCTCGTCCTGGCCGTAGACGTCGCAGCCGACCTCCTGGAGGCGGCGGACGACGATCTCGCGGCCGTAGTCGACGCCCGCGACCTTGTCGGGGTGGTTCGCCGGCATGGTGATGGTGTGCGGCGCGGAGGGGGCGGCGATCTCGGTGACACCGGCCTCGGCGGTGCCGCCCGCGAGGAGCACGAGCAGGTCGACCGTGCGCTGCGCCGCCGCGGCGGCGGCCTGCGGGTCGACACCGCGCTCGAAGCGCTTGGACGCCTCGGAGGCCAGCTTGTGGCGGCGGGCCGTGCGGGCGATCGAGATCGCGTCGAAGTGCGCGGCCTCGATGACGACCTCGGTGGTGCCGGTGACGATGCCGGTCTCCGGGTCGGTGACCGGGTCGGCGATCTCGGTGTTGGCACCGCCCATGACACCGGCGAGGCCGATCGGCCCGCGGTTGTCGGTGATGACGAGGTCCCCGGAGTCGAGGACGCGCGCGGTGCCGTCGAGGGTGGTGAACTTCTCGCCGGCGGCGGCGCGGCGGACCCCGATGGGGCCGTCGATCCGGCTGCGGTCGTAGGCGTGCAGCGGCTGGCCGAGTTCGATCATCACGTAGTTGGTGATGTCGACGGCGAGCGAGATCGGGCGCATGCCGACCTTCTGCAGGCGGCGCTGCAGCCAGATCGGGCTGCGGGCCTCGGGGTCGAGGCCGACGACCGTACGGGCCGTGAAGCGGTCGCAGCCGATCGGGTCGGCGATCTGGACCGGGTAGCCGTACGAGTTGGGCGCGGGCACGTCGAGGAGCGCCGGGTCGCGCAGCGGCAGGCCGTAGGCGGTGGCCGTCTCGCGGGCGACGCCGCGGATCGAGAGGCAGTAGCCGCGGTCCGGGGTGACGGCGATGTCGAGGACCTCGTCGAACAGCTCCAGGAGGACCGTGGCGTCGGTGCCGACCTCGTGCTCCGGCGGCAGCACGATGATGCCGTGCGTGCCGTCGTCGCCCATGCCGAGCTCGTCGCCGGAGCAGATCATGCCCCGGGAGACGCGGCCGTACGTCTTGCGCTCGGCGATCCGGAAGTCACCGGGGAGCACGGCGCCGGGCAGCGCCACGACGACCTTGTCGCCCTCGGCGAAGTTCCGGGCGCCGCAGATGATCTCCTGGGGCTCGCCGGTGCCATTGGCCTGGCCGACGTCGACGGTGCAGAAGCGGATGGGCTTCTTGAACTCCGTCAGCTCCTCGATGGTGAGGACCCTGCCGACCACCAGCGGGCCGGTCAGGCCGGCGCCGAGCTGCTCGACGGTCTCGACCTCGAGGCCTGCCGAAATGAGCTTGGCCTGGACGTCACGCCCGGTCTCCGTCGCCGGCAGGTCGACGTACTCCCGCAGCCAAGAAAGCGGGACCCGCATCAGATCTCCATCCCGAACGGCCGGGTGAACCGGACGTCACCCTCGACCATGTCTCGCATGTCTTCGACGTTGTGGCGGAACATCAGCATCCGCTCGATGCCGAACCCGAAGGCGAATCCGCTGTACTTCTCGGGGTCCACACCACAGGCGACGAGCACCTTCGGGTTGACCATGCCGCAGCCGCCGAGCTCGATCCAGCCCTCGCTGCCGCAGGTGCGGCAGGGACGGTCCGGGTTGCCGACGGACTCGCCGCGGCAGACGTAGCAGAGCATGTCCATCTCGGCGGACGGCTCGGTGAAGGGGAAGAAGTTCGGCCGCAGCCGGGTCTTCATGTCCGGGCCGAAGAGCGCCTGGACCATGTGGTCGAGGGTGCCCTTGAGGTCGGCCATGGTCAGGCCCTCGTCGACGGCGAGCAGCTCGATCTGGTGGAAGACCGGGGTGTGCGTGGCGTCGAGCTCGTCGGTGCGGTAGACGCGTCCGGGGCACACCACGTAGACCGGGGGCTCCCGGTCGATGAGGGTGCGGGCCTGCACCGGCGAGGTGTGCGTACGGAGCACGACGCCGGACTCGTCGCCGGAGGTGCCTTCCGGTCCCTGGACGAAGAAGGTGTCCTGCATCTGCCGGGCCGGGTGGTCCGGGACGAAGTTGAGGGCGTCGAAGTTGAACCACTCCGCCTCGACCTCGGGGCCCTCGGCGACCTCGTACCCCATGGAGACGAACACGTCGGAGACGCGCTCCATGAGCGTGGTCAGCGGGTGCCGGGCGCCGGCCGGGACGCGGTCGTACGGCAGGGTGACGTCGACGGCCTCCTCGACGAGGACGCGGGCGTCGCGCTCGGCCTCCAGCTCGGCCTGGCGGGCGGCGAGCGCCTTGGAGACGACGCCGCGGGCCTGGCCCACGAGCTTTCCGGCGGCGGCCTTGGCCTGCGGCGGCAGGGCGCCGATCTCCCGGTTGGCGAGCGCCAGCGGCGAGGTGCCACCGGTGTGCGCGGTCTTCGCATGCGCGAGCGCGTCGAGGTCGCCCGCGGCGGCGAAGGCGGCGAGCGCCTCGTCCCGCATGCGCTCGATCTCTTCCGGTTTCAGTGCCTCGACCTCAACCGGGTCGTACGACTTATTGGGTGCGGACATCTCTTCCCGTGCTTCCGTTGGCTGGCTGGGCGGCCCCGCTCGACGTCAAGGGCGCAAACGTGCCAAAGGACGAGTCTAACGGGGCGCAGGGACGCGAATGAGCCCGTGGGCAGGCCGGACGGCTCCTGATCTCGTGCGGTCTCGACTGCTGAGACGTCAGAGGAGGTGGGCCGGGGTGCCGACGGGCAGGATAAATCGGAACTCGGCCCCGCCACGGGGGCCCCGTCCGACGGTGATGGTGCCGCCGTGGGCCTCGACGACGCCCTTGACGATGTAGAGGCCGAGGCCGGTGCCGCCGCGTTTGCTGCCCCGCCAGAAGCGGGTGAAGACGCGGCTCATCGACGCTTCGGGGATGCCGGGTCCCTCGTCGCTCACGGTGACCTCCGTCCCCTCTTCCCCGTCGTCGCCCAGCGTGGTGGGTGCCACCTCGATGGTGACGGTTCCCTCGCCGTGGCGCACCGCGTTTTCGAGGAGGTTCCCGAGGATCTGGTCGATCTTGTCGGGGTCGGCCCAGAGCGCGGGCAGCTGTGGTCTGATCCGTACGAAGAAACGGTCGGGGGACTGGCCGGCGGTGGTGTGCACCTGGATGTGCCGGCCGACGGCGGCGGCGATGTCGACGGGCTGGCGGCGCACTTCGAGGCGGCCGGAGTCGATCCGGGAGATGTCGAGGAGTTCGGCGATGAGCCGCTTGATGCGGCCCGCGTCGGCGTCGACCGTCTCCAGCATGAGCCGCTTCTGCTCGTCGTTGAACCGCTCCCACTTGTCGAGGAGGGTGGCGGTGAAGCCCTTCACGGAGGTCAGCGGCGAACGCAGTTCGTGGGCGACGGTGGCGATGAGCTCGGCGTGGCTGCGCTCGGTGCGGCGGCGCGCCTCGGTGCCGCGCAGGGAGACCACGACGCGGTGGACGGGGCCGGTGGGGTGCTCGCGGACGTACCGGGCGGAGACGAGGACCTCGCGGCCGCCGGGGAGCAGCAGGTTGCGCTCGGGCTGGCCGCGGCGGGTGGAGAGTCCGCCGTACGGATCGGTCAGCGCCCACCAGCGGCGTCCCTTGAGGTCCTCCAGGGGCAGCGCCTCGTCGAGGGGGAGGCCGAGGGCCCGGTCGGCGGGGACGGCGGTGATGCGGCAGGCGGCGGCGTTGAAGCAGACGACGCGACCGGTCTCGTCGGCGATGACGAGACCGTCGGGCAGGTCGTCGGGGTCGATCCCGGCGAAACCGGCCGCCGCCGCGGGGCCCGGCACGGCGCCGGGCCCGGCCGGCTCCGGGGCGTGTGGCACGCCGTCGGGTCCGGCCTGTTCCGGAGCGTGCGATGCACCGTCGGGTCCGGCCTGTTCCGGGGCGTGCGGCGTGGTGCTCCGTGCCTGTGCGGGACTGTCCGTGCCGACCGTCATCCCCGTATCCCACCCCTCCGTGTAGCGCAGTGGGCCCCCGAGTGCGTCACTCTACTGGGCGGGGAGGGCGGAATGGACCCCTCAGGCGGAGGTTCGGGGGCGCTGGGCACGGGCGGAGGCGTACAGGCAGACCGCGGCGGCGGTGGCGAGGTTGAGGCTCTCGGCCTTGCCGTGGATCGGGACGCGGACGACGGCGTCGGCGAGCGCCCGGGTCTCCTCGGGCAGCCCCCAGGCCTCGTTGCCGAAGATCCAGGCGGTGGGCCCGCCCATGGTGCCGGCGTCGAGCTCGTCGTCGAGGTCGTCCTGGCCGGCCCCGTCGGCGGCGAGGATCCGCACGCCCGCGCTCTTGAGTCCGGCGACGGCCTGCTCGACGGGGACGCCGACGGCCACCGGAAGGTGGAAGAGGGAGCCGACGGAGGCGCGGACGGACTTGGGGTTGTAGAGGTCGACGGAGGCGTCGGTGAGGACGACGGCGTCGGCGCCGGCCGCGTCGGCGCAGCGGAGCACGGTGCCGGCGTTCCCGGGGTCGCGGACGTGCGCGAGGACGGCGACCAGCTTGGGCCGGGCCGCGACGATCTGCTCGAACGGCGAGTCGAGGAACCGGCAGACGCCGACGAGGCCCTGCGGGGTGACGGTCTGGGAGACCTCGGCGAGGACGGTGTCGGAGGCGAAGTGGACGCGGGCGCCGGCGGCGCGGGCGGCGTCGACGATCGCGGTGTGGCGCTCGGCGGCCTCGAAGGTGGTGAACAGCTCGACGAGGGTGGGCTCTCCGTCGGGGCCGCGGTGCTCGACGGCCTCGCGGACGGCCTGCGGGCCCTCGGCGATGAAGAGGCGGTCCTTGCCCCGGAAGTTGCGCTTGGCGAGCCGCCGGGCGGCGACGACGCGCGGGGAACGCGGGGAGATCAGCTCGGGGGTGACCATGGGGTGCGGCGGTTCTCTCTTCGGGGCCGGGGCGCGGCGGGGCCGATGGCCCTGGGGCCGGGACTACGGGTTCTCGGGGGCCGACGCACCCGGACCCGCAGGCGCGAGAGCACCTGCGGGTCCGGGCGGAAGTACCGCGGCCTGGAAGATCAGGCGGCGGCCTTCGGGGCGTTGACGTCGGCCGGGAGGGCCTTCTGCGCGACCTCGACCAGCGCGGCGAACGCGTTGATGTCGTTGACGGCCAGCTCGGCGAGGATCTTGCGGTCCACCTCGATGTTGGCGGCCTTCAGACCCTGGATGAGGCGGTTGTACGTCATGCCGTTCTGGCGGGCAGCGGCGTTGATGCGCTGGATCCACAGCTGACGGAAGTCGCCCTTGCGCTTCTTCCGGTCGTTGTAGTTGTAGACCAGCGAGTGGGTGACCTGCTCCTTGGCCTTGCGGTACAGGCGCGAACGCTGACCGCGGTAGCCGGAGGCCGCCTCGAGAATCGCCCGGCGCTTCTTGTGGGCGTTGACTGCCCGCTTGACGCGTGCCACTTGTTTAACTCCTTGTAGCGGGGTCGCGGTGGTCCTCACACGACCCGAAATACGAATGGATCCCGGTCTCAGCCGGATGCCCCCGTCGCCGGAGGCGGGAGATCAACTCAGATGCCCAGCATCTTCTTGATCTTGGCAGAGTCACCCGGGGCCATCTCGGCGTTGCCGGTGAGGCGACGCGTCAGCTTGGACGACTTGTGCTCGAGCAGGTGGCGCTTACCGGCGCGCTCGCGCAGGATCTTGCCGGAGCCGGTGACCTTGAAGCGCTTCTTGGCACCGGAGTGCGTCTTGTTCTTCGGCATCGCGCCGTATCTCCTCGTCAGTGGCGCTCCCGTCCGGTGCGGACACCGGACATCCGGGAGCGTCAATTCTTCGTTTGGTGGTTCCGGGCGGGGCCCAGGGCTGCCTGGATGACAGCCCGTCGGGTCACGCCTCGGGGGTCTCGGCCGGAGCCTCGGGCTCGGCGGCCGGAGCCTGGGGCGCCTCGTCGGAGGCGACGCCCTGACGCTCGGCCTTGCGTGCGGCCTGGGCCTCACGCGCCTCGGCCATGGCCTCGGTCTTCTTCTTGTGCGGGCCGAGAACCATGATCATGTTCCGGCCGTCCTGCTTCGGGTTGGACTCGATGAAGCCAAGCTCCTCGACGTCCGACGCCAGCCGCTGCAGCAGCCGGAAGCCAAGCTCGGGACGGGACTGCTCACGACCACGGAACATGATCGTGATCTTGACCTTGTCGCCCTGCTTGAGGAAGCGGACGACGTGGCCCTTCTTGGTGTCGTAGTCGTGCGGGTCGATCTTCGGCCGGAGCTTCATCTCCTTGATGACCGTGTGCGCCTGGTTCTTGCGCGCCTCACGGGCCTTCATGGCCGACTCGTACTTGAACTTCCCGTAGTCCATGAGCTTGCACACGGGCGGACGGGCGTTCGCCGCGACCTCGACCAGGTCGAGGTCGTACTCCTGTGCGAGCTCCAGGGCCTTGGCAAGCGGAACAATCCCGACCTGCTCGCCGCTGGGTCCGACAAGTCGCACCTCGGGAACGCGAATCCTGTCGTTGATGCGGGGCTCGGCGCTGATGGATCCTCCTCGGTAGCACCACACGACCGCCTGGCGGACGGACGCGCAACGTCTGTTTCTGAGACCAACCGAGCCGGCACATGAAAAATGCCCCGGACGGTACACAGGCGGGGCTCCACGGAAAACCGGAGCACCACCACGGTGAACCGCGGGGCGCACATCGGGCGGCTCCATCGTCCGTACGGAACGATGGGCGCCACCTGACCGGTGACCCGCCACCCGCGAGGGTGGTCAGGTGGGAGTACGGAGCCTCCACTTGTGGGCCGGACACAGAGATGTCCAGCCGGTCGTTACACAAGGTTAGCAGGACCCGGCGGTCGGCGCGAACCGTACGTCCGCTTATCGTGTGGGCATGAGCGAGACGCCCCAGAACGAGTCCACGGACACCCCCGACTTCGACAGCATGACCCGCGACATCGCGGAGGTCCCGGCGGTCGAGGTGATCGTGACGGTCGCCGTCAACCTGATGAGCGCCGCCGCGGTGAAGCTCGGGCTCACCGAGGAGGGCGAGGAGCACAAGGACCTCGACGAGGCGCGCAAGCTGATCCACGCGCTCGCGGGCCTCCTGGACGCCGGCGCGACGGAGGTCTCCTCCTTCCACGCGGCTCCCCTGCGGGACGGTCTGAAGTCCCTCCAGCTCGCCTTCCGCGAGGCCTCCCTGATCCCGGACGAGCCGGGCCAGGGGCCGGGCGAGAAGTACACGGGGCCGGTGTACGGCTAGGAGCCGGCCGTCTCCCGGGGATGTGGGGTCGCCCCCCCTGGGAGCCGCTTACCGCTTCACGTAGAAGGGCTCGCCGGGAGGCGTGGCCGAGGCCGGCAGGAGTGCCAGGTCGAGGCCCCGCACCAGGCGGGCCCTCAGTGTTTCGTCGGCGGCCAGGGCGCGGGCCACGCGCTGGGCCGCCTCCGCCGGGGAGGCGTCCGCGGCGAGGACCAGGGCGACCGTGCCGTCGGCGGTGCCGGGACCCAGGTGGGCGCGGAGCACCGTCGGCTCGGCGGCCACGACGGCGCGCACGGCTTCCCGTACGGCCGGGTCGTCGAGCGGGTCGGTGCTGGAGCGGCCCTCGGCGAGGGCGAGCAGCGCGGAGCCGGTCACCTGGTACGGCACGGGGCCGGCCAGGTCCAGGACCAGGGTGTCGGCCTTCTCGTGGACCAGGGCCGCGATCGCCTGGTGCACGGGGACGGCGACGGGCCGGGCCTGCGGGTCCCAGAGGGCGAGCGAGGCGATCGAGGTGAAGGCCGGCAGGGCCCGCCGGTCTCCGGCCGTCAGGGTGGGGACGGCCATGTCGCTCGTCTTCTCCTGCTTCAGCCCCGTCTCGGGGTCGATCTCGACCTCGCCGAGGACCGCGACCACGGGAACGAGCAGCCGGGCCTCCTTCAGGGCTTCGAGGACCGGGCCGTGGGCGGTTCTGTCCTCCGCCCAGGCCGCGAGGGCCGCGGCGAGCCGCGGGTCGGCGGTGCCGTCGTCTTGGGAGAAACCGGGGTCCGGGATGTTCTTGAGCTCCACGCACCGAGCCTAGCCGCCGGGTCCGGGCCCCCGGCTAGGAGGTCCGGTGGGCGCGCCGGAGCATCACGGCGGTGAGGAGCAACAGGGCGCCGAGACCGCCGGCGACGGGGGCGAGCAGGCCGAGGGGGCGGCTCTCCTCGGCGGCGGGGAGGGGGCCGGGCCCGAAGTAGCGGCCCTGGTAGCCGGTGGCGGTGCTCTTGGGGTCGCCGGCCTCGATCTGGCGGCCGGCGGCGATCGCGGCGGCCGGGTCGACCGTCCCGTACCCCTTGGCGTCGCTGCGTCCGCCCTTCGGCCGGTGGCGGGCGGTGTCGATGAGCAGCCGCTTGACCTGGGCGGGGGTGAGGTCGGGGTGCGCGGAGCGGACGAGGGCGACGGCCCCGGAGACGAACGCGGCGGCGGCGCTGGTGCCCCAGCCCTCGTAGTAGCGGCGGTCGGGGTCGGCGATGACGATGTCGTCGCCGGGGGCGCTGACGGTGGCGTACCAGCGGCGGGTGGAGAAGGAGGCGTGGGTGCCGTAGCGGTCCACAGCGGCGACGGCGATGACGCCGGGGTAGGCGGCGGGGTACGAGATGTGGTCGCCCTTCTCGCCGCCGTTGCCGGCGGAGGCGACGACGGAGACGCCCTTGGCGAGGGCGTACTGGACGGCGGCGTCCTCGCCTGCGTCGGGGTGGGCGGACTTGGAGTCGTCGCCGAGGGACAGGTTGATGACGTCGGCGCCGTGGTCGGCGGCCCAGCGGATGCCTTCGGCGAGGGCCGTGCCCCGGGTCTTGCGGGCCTTGTCGCGGGCGCCGTCGGTGGACTCCAGGATGACCCGCACGGGCAGGATCCGGACGTCGGGGGCGACGCCGAGGACGCCGTCCTGGCCGCCGGGGCCGTGGCCGTGTCCGGCGATGATGCCGGCCATGGCGGTGCCGTGCCGGGCCCAGGCGCGGTCGCCCTTCGACGCGCCGAAGCCGATGAGGTCGCGTCCGGCGAGGACCGAACCCGCGAGGTCCGGGTGGTCGGCGTCGACGCCGGTGTCGAGGACGGCGACGGTGACGCCGTGGCCCTTGGTGGTGCGCCAGGCCTCCGTGGTGTGCAGGGCTTCGAGGCCCCACTGGCGGGCCCGGATGGTGTCGGCGTGGGCGGGGGCGGTGGTGGCGGGCAGGACGGAGAACGCGGCGGCGAGCAGGGCGACCGCGCCGCCACGGGTCCGGCGGTGGGCGGGTCGGGTCACCGGGCGTTCTCCTTGGCGGCCGTGGTGGCGGCCGTGCGCAGCAGTCGTACGAGGCGCTCGGTGATGCCCTTGGCCTCGTGACCGAGACCGGACTGGGCGGTGGCGTCGGTGCGGTTCGCGGTCATGGCCCGGTCGGCGGGGACGGGGCCGCCGTCGACGGTCCGGCCGTCGGCGAAGCCGGAGACGGCGGTGACGACGACGGGGAGGTCGGCGGGGGCGTTCAGCCACCAGGCGGCGCGCTGCGGGGCGCCGAAGCCGGCGGCGACGGTGCCGGGACCGGCGAGGGCCGGGGGGACGTCCGCGCCGAGCCGGGTGGTGAGGTCCTGGCCGAGGGTGCGCTGGGTGGCGGCGTCGGCGCGGGTGAAGACGAGGCCCACGGTGATCACGCTGCTGGCGGTGGCGTCGGTGTACGTGGCGCGCAGGACGCGCTCGCAGCCGAGCGGCTCGACGGTGGCGCGGAGGGCCTTGGCGAGGACGGCGGGGGTGCAGGCGGCGTCCGGGGCGACGACGATCCGGCTCCAGGTGCGGTCGGCGCCGCCGGGGCCGGCGCCGGGACCGGCGAGGGTGCGGGGGAAGAGGGTGTCGACGGGGGCGTTGTGCCAGAGGTCCTTGGCCTCGGTGTACCCCACGGGTTCGACGGGCTTCCCGGGCTCGGACGCGGCCAGCCACACGCCGGCGAGGGCGCCGCCGATGAGCCCGAACCCGAGCACGGCGCAGACGGCGACGGCGAGGGTCCGCCCGGCACGCCGCTCCCGTACGGGCCGCAGCCGCGTGGTGATCTCGACGGGCACCTCGGGCGGGAGCGCGCCGGGCCCGCGGTACGGGGCCGCGGTGCGGACCGCCGCGTGAGGAGGCACACCCGGGCTCCCGGCAGCGGCGCCCGGGGCCCGAACGGGGGCGCCACCGGGCCCACCCGGGCCGGCCGACTCTCGACGAGTGCCGTGCCGTTGTGCTCGGAGGCCTGGCGGAGCACCTCGGTGAGGTGCTTGCGGTCGGAGTCGACCGTGCGGGCCACGAAGCTC
>NZ_JBEXSZ010000207.1:0-11319 GCF_040613865.1 Streptomyces sp. NPDC006197
CACCGCCGAGCGGGGGCGCCGGGATGCCGGGGTAGTCGGGCGGCGGGTTCAGCCGCTGGCCGGGGAAGCCGCCCATCTCGTACTTGAGCAGCTTCCGCGCCTTCTCGGGATCGGTCTCGCCCTCTCCGTACGAGGGGCAGAGGTGGGTGATCGGGCAGGCGCCGCAGGCGGGCTTGCGGGCGTGGCAGATCCGGCGGCCGTGGAAGATCACCCGGTGCGAGAGCATCGTCCACTCGCTCTTGGGGAAGATCGTGGCGACCTCGGCCTCGATCTTCACCGGGTCGTCGGACTCGGTCCACCGCCAGCGCCGGGCGAGACGGATGAAGTGGGTGTCGACGGTGATGCCGGGGACGCCGAAGGCGTTGCCGAGGACGACGAAGGCGGTCTTGCGGCCGACGCCGGGGAGCTTGACGAGGTCCTCCAGGCGGCCGGGGACCTCTCCGCCGAAGTCGTCCCTGAGGGCGGCGGCGAGGCCCATGATCGACCTGGTCTTGGCGCGGAAGAAGCCGGTCGGCCGGATCAGCTCCTCGACCTCCTCGGGCACGGCCGCCGCGAGGTCCTCGGGCGTGGGGTACTTCGCGAAGAGGGCGGGGGTGGTCTGGTTGACCCGCAGGTCGTTGGTCTGGGCCGAGAGGACCGTGGCGACGAGCAGCTCGAAGGGGTTGCGGAAGTCGAGCTCCGGGTGGGCGTACGGGTAGACCTCGGCCAGTTCGCGGTTGATCCGGCGCGCCCGGCGGACCATCGCGAGCCGTGACTCGGGCTTGACGGCCTTCCGATTTGCACCTTTCGCCCGTTTCGACACACCGTGTTCGCCCACAGCGGAATTACCTTCGGCCGACACTCTTTCAGCCCCCTTGGCCTGCGCTCTCACCGGCGAGTTGGACACCCGGCCAGCCTAGGCGCCGCCGCCGACATCCGCCCCGGGCACGGCCGATCGGAGCCCAATCGGGCCCCTGACGTACGGACGGGCGGCTCGGTACGTCAAACTTGTTGTGATTGATCGCACTGTTTTGTGCGTCCGGCATCATGGGACCCAGGTCCTTTGAGCAGGTCGACAGTAGGAGAGAACTCGTGGACGACGTTCTGCGGCGCGCCCCGCTCTTCGCGGCGCTCGATGACGAGCAGGCTGCCGAGCTGCGCGCCTCGATGAGTGAGGCGACGCTCGCCCGTGGCGACGCGCTCTTCCACGAGGGCGACCCCGGCGACCGCCTGTACGTGGTGACCGAGGGCAAGGTGAAGCTGCACCGCACCTCCCCCGACGGCCGCGAGAACATGCTGGCCGTCCTCGGCCCCGGCGAGCTCATCGGCGAGCTGTCCCTCTTCGACCCGGGCCCGCGCACCGCCACGGCGACCGCGCTGACCGAGGTCAAGCTCCTCGGCCTGGGCCACGGCGACCTCCAGCCCTGGCTGAACGCCCGCCCCGAGGTGGCCACGGCGCTGCTGCGCGCCGTCGCCCGCCGACTGCGCAAGACCAACGACCAGATGTCCGACCTGGTCTTCTCCGACGTCCCGGGCCGTGTCGCCCGCGCACTCCTCGACCTGTCGCGCCGCTTCGGCGTGCAGTCGGAGGAGGGCATCCACGTCGTCCACGACCTCACCCAGGAGGAGCTGGCCCAGCTGGTCGGCGCCTCCCGCGAGACGGTCAACAAGGCGCTCGCCGACTTCGCCCAGCGCGGCTGGCTGCGCCTGGAGGCCCGCGCCGTGATCCTGCTGGACGTGGAGCGCCTCGCGAAGCGCTCGCGGTAAGCGTCTCCGTACGCACGCGTAAAGGGCCGCCCCGGTTCGACCGGGGCGGCCCTTTACGCGTGCGTGGCGGCGGTCAGCGCTTCGAGCCGTCCACGATCACCGGGGCGGAGCCACCGCTCCCGCAGGGCACCGCGTAGACCGGGTTCTTCGCCGCGGCCTCCTTGTACGCGTCGATGCACTGGTTCATCAGGACCTTGTCCGTCAGCGAGTCGTTGAGGATCTTGTTGGCGCGGGCGATGCCCTCCGCCTCGATGCGGCGCCGGTCGGCCTCGGCCTTGGCCGTACGGGAGGCCTCGGTGGCCCGCTCGGTGGCCTGCTGCTGCTGGATCTTGCGGTCGATCTGGCCCTGGAGGGCGTCCGAGGGCTTCACGTTGCGCAGGTTGACCGTGGTCACGTCGATGCCGCGCGGGGCCAGACGCTGCTTGATCAGGGTGCCGATCTCGGCGTTGATCTTCTCGCGGTCGGTGGCGTACCCCTGCTCGCTGGTGTAGTGGGCGAAGACGTTGCGGACGATCTCCCGGCTGTCCGGGTAGACCAGCCGCTGCTGGATGGCCTCCTCGCTGCCCGCGAGCTTGTAGAGCTCGACGGACTTGGCCTGGTCGACGGACCACTTCACCGTCACCTCGGCGTACATGACACCGCCCTGCGAGGAGCGGACCTCGACCACGTCCTTGTCGGAGAGGTTGAGGTCGACCGGGCGGGTCGAGAAGGTCGTGACGTCCGTGAACGGCGACTTCAGGTGCATGCCCGAGGTCATCGGCGCGCCCACCTTGCCGAAGGCGACCGGCACGCCGACCTCGTACGCGCTGATCACGTACGTCATGCTCGCGATCAGCGAGAAGAGGCCGGCCAGGACCGCACCGAGGGCGCCGAACTTCAGCCCCTTGGAGTCGTTGGCGCGGCCGACGAGAAAGAGCACCACTGCGGCTATGACCAGCAGGATGGCGATGACGAACACGGGCAGTCCCCCCGAAAGCTACGGCCGGATGTAAGCGGAGCGTAAGACACACGGGAAAGCCGAAAGGTTCCGGGTCCCGTCTCACGGACCGCGCCCCCGGCCGGAGCAGGCCGGGCCGCGGCCCCTCAGGCCAGGCCGCGGTCCCTCAGGTACTCCAGCTGCGCCCGTACGGACAGTTCGGCCGCCGGCCACAGCGAGCGGTCCACGTCCGCGTACACGTGGGCGACGACCTCCGCCGCCGTCCGGTACCCCGCCTCGACCGCCGTCTCCACCTGGGCGAGCCGGTTCGCCCGGTGCGCGAGATAGAACTCCACGGCCCCCTGCGCGTCCTCCAGGACCGGCCCGTGCCCCGGCAGGACCGTGTGCACCCCGTCGTCGACGGTCAGCGAGCGCAGCCGCCGCAGCGAGTCCAGATAGTCCCCGAGCCGCCCGTCCGGGTGCGCGACCATCGTCGTCCCGCGCCCCAGGATCGTGTCGCCCGTCAGCACCGCCCGGTCGGCCGGCAGGTGGAAGGAGAGCGAGTCCGAGGTGTGCCCGGGCGTCGGGACGACCCGCAGCTCCAGGCCGCCGACCGTCACCACGTCCCCCGCGCCGAGACCCTCGTCGCCCAGCCGCAGCGCCGGATCGAGGGCCCGCACGGCCGTCCCGGTCAGCTCCGCGAACCGGCCGGCGCCCTCCGCGTGGTCCGGGTGGCCGTGGGTCAGCAGGGTCAGCGCGACCCGCTTGCCGAGCTTCTCGGCCGTGTCGATCACATGACGCAGATGGCCCTCGTCGAGCGGCCCCGGGTCCACCACGACGGCGAGGTCCGAGCCCGGCTCGGAGAGCAGCCAGGTGTTGGTGCCGTCGAGGGTCATCGCGGACGGGTTCGGCGCCAGGACGTTCACGGCGCGGTCGGTCGCGGGCCCGGAGACCACCAGTCCGCGCGGCTGGCCGGGCAGGGCGGCGGCGTCGCTCATCGCTCGCCTCCCGTGGGGATGACCTTGGTGAACTCCTCGTGCCCCGGCCAGCTCAGGACCAGCTCGTCGCCCTCCAGACGCGCCTGTGCGAGGACGGGGGCCATGTCCTGCGCCTCCGCCGCCACCAGCGCCTCGGCGGCCGTCCCGTACGGCTCCAGGGTGCGCAGGGTCGAGATCGTCGGCGGCATCATCGTCAGCTCGCCCCGGTCGTAGCCGGCCGCGGCGTCCGCCGGGCGGATCCAGACCGTGCGGTCCGCCTCCCCCGACACGTCCCGGGTGCGCTGCCCGGCCGGGAGCGCCGCCACGAAGAACCAGGTGTCGTACCGGCGCTGCTCGAACTCCGGCGTGATCCAGCGGGCCCACGCGCCCAGCAGGTCCGAGCGCAGGACGAGCCCGCGCCGGTCCAGGAAGTCGGCGAAGGACAGCTCCCGGGCGACGAGCGCCCGCCGGTCCCGCTCCCACTCCTCGCCCGTCGTGTCGCCGACGACGCCGTCCTCGGTCTCCCCGGCGAGCAGCACGCCCGCCTCCTCGAAGGTCTCGCGCACGGCGGCGCAGACCACGGCCTGGGCCTGTGCCGGATCGTCGAGGCCGAGCCGGGCCGCCCACGTCTCCAGGGACGGGCCGGCCCAGCGCACCGGCTGCTCGTCGCGCGGGTCGACGCCGCCGCCGGGATAGGCGTACGCGCCGCCGGCGAAGGCCATCGAGGTGCGGCGGCGCAGCATGTGGACGTCGGGCCCGTCGACCCCGTCCCGCAGGAGCAGGACCGTGGCGGCGCGCCGGGGCGTCACGGGGGTGAGCTCACCGGCGGCGAGGGCACGGATGCGGTCGGGCCATTCCGCCGGGTACCACTGACCGTTCGACTGCTTCGACTGACCATTCGACATGGCCGGATGCTATGCGCAAGCATCGGAATGCACGAGAGCCGGTTTCCCGAGGCTGTGGAAAACCGGCTCCCTGTGTCGTACGGAGTCGTGCCGAGTCGTACGGGCTCTCGTCGAGCCGTACGGGCTCTTGCCGAGTCGTACGGATCGGCGGTCAGGCCTCGACGAGCTCGACCTGGACCTCGACCTCGACCGGCGCGTCGAGCGGCAGCACGGCCACGCCGACGGCGCTGCGCGCGTGCACGCCCTTCTCGCCGAGGATCTCGCCGAGCAGCTCGCTGGCGCCGTTGATGACGGCGGGCTGACCGGTGAAGTCGGCGGCGGAGGCGACGAAGCCGACGACCTTCACGACGCGCTTGACGCGGTCGAGGTCACCGGCGACCGACTTCACGGCCGCGAGCGCGTTGAGCGCGCAGGTGGCGGCGAGCTCCTTGGCCTCCTCCGGCGTGACCTCGGCGCCGACCTTGCCGGTCACCGGAAGCTTGCCCGCCACCATCGGGAGCTGGCCCGAGGTGTAGACGTACACGCCGGACTGCACGGCCGGCTGGTAGGAGGCGATCGGCGGCACGACCTCGGGCAGGGTCAGACCGAGCTCGGCGATCCGCGCCTCGACGGCCCCGCTCACGACTTGGCCCGCTTCAGGTAGGCCACGAGCTGCTCGGGGTTGTTCGGCCCGGGCACGACCTGGACGAGCTCCCAGCCGTCCTCGCCCCAGGTGTCCAGAATCTGCTTGGTCGCGTGCACCAGAAGCGGCACCGTGACGTACTCCCACTTGGTCATGGGGCCGACTGTATCCGCTGCCGCGGGACCATCCGCCGAGGTGGCCCCCGAAGCTCCCCCTAGGTGGCTTCTCCGGGGCGGCCTGCTGATTGCGCGCGGCCGCCAGTGGTTAGGCTCGACAGCGTGAGCAGGCTCCAGGTCGTCAGCGGCAAGGGTGGTACCGGTAAGACGACGGTCGCCGCCGCCCTCGCCCTCGCCCTCGCGACGGAGGGGAAGCGGACCCTCCTCGTCGAGGTCGAAGGCAGACAGGGCATCGCACAGCTCTTCGAGACGGAAGCCCTTCCGTACGAGGAGCGCAAGATCGCCGTCGCCCCCGGCGGCGGGGAGGTGTACGCGCTGGCGATCGACGCCGAGCGCGCGCTCCTCGACTACCTCCAGATGTTCTACAAACTGGGCGGGGCGGGGCGGGCCCTGAAGAAGCTCGGCGCGATCGACTTCGCGACGACGATAGCGCCGGGCGTCCGGGACGTGCTCCTGACCGGCAAGGCGTGCGAGGCGGTCCGGCGGCGCGAGAAGGACGGTCGCCCCACCTACGACCACGTCGTCATGGACGCGCCGCCCACCGGCCGCATCACCCGCTTCCTCAACGTGAACGACGAGGTCGCGGGCCTGGCCAGGATCGGCCCGATACACAACCAGGCGCAGGCCGTCATGCGGGTCCTGAAGTCCCCCGAGACGGCGGTGCACCTGGTGACGCTCCTGGAGGAGATGCCGGTCCAGGAGACCGCGGACGGCATCGCGGAGCTGAGGGCCGCCGATCTGCCGGTGGGGCGGGTCGTGGTGAACATGGTCCGCCCGCACGTCCTCGACGAGGCGGCCGTGCGGGCCGCCTCGGGGGACCACCGGGACGCGATCGCCCGCGCCCTGGCGTCCGTCGGCGTCACGGGCGGCACGCGGCTGGTCGAGCCGCTCCTCGACCAGGCGGCCGAGCACGCGCGGCGGGTGGAGCTGGAGCGGACGCAGCGCGCCGTCCTGGACGGCGTCGGCGTCCCCTCGTACGAACTGCCCTTCCTCGGGGACGGGGCGGACATCGCCGGGCTCTACCGGCTGGCGAAGGAACTGCGGAAGCAAGGGGTGGGCGCGTGACGGAGAAAGCGGACGCCACGACGGCCCCCGAAGCGGCCGCCGCCGGGGCCGGGCCCGGAGCCGCCGCCGGGACGGGGGAAGGCGCCGGGGCCAGGCCCGAGTCCGTGGACGGGCCGGACGTTGTGAACGGGCCCGAGGCCGTGGACGGACCGGACGTTGGGGACGGGCCGGGCATTGGGAACGGACTGGGCATTGGAGACGGGCCGGATGTTGTGGACGGGCTCGATCGCGCGCCGCTCCTGGAGCTCGATCCGCTCCTCGACGACCGGGGGACCCGGATCATCGTGTGCTGCGGCGCGGGCGGGGTCGGCAAGACGACCACGGCGGCGGCCCTCGGCGTGCGGGCGGCGGAGCGCGGCCGGCGGGTCGTGGTCCTCACCATCGACCCGGCGCGCCGGCTCGCCCAGTCCATGGGCATCGACTCCCTCGACAACACGCCCCGCAAGGTCGACGGGATCAAGGGGTCCGACGGCGGCGAACTGCACGCCATGATGCTCGACATGAAGCGGACCTTCGACGAGATCGTCGAGGCGCACGCGGAGCCCGAGCGGGCGCGGGCCATCCTGGAGAACCCCTTCTACCAGTCCCTGTCGGCCGGATTCGCCGGTACGCAGGAGTACATGGCGATGGAGAAGCTGGGTCAGCTCCGGGCCCGCGACGAGTGGGACCTGATCGTCGTCGACACCCCGCCGTCCCGGTCCGCGCTGGACTTCCTCGACGCGCCGAAGCGGCTCGGGTCCTTCCTCGACGGGAAGTTCATCAAGCTGCTCATGGCCCCGGCGAAGGTCGGCGGCCGGGCCGGAATGAAGTTCCTCAACGTCGGCATGTCGATGATGACGGGGACCCTGGGGAAGCTGCTGGGGGGTCAGTTCCTGAAGGACGTCCAGACGTTCGTGGCGGCGATGGACACGATGTTCGGCGGTTTCCGGACCCGCGCGGACGCCACGTACAAGCTGCTCCAGGCCCCGGGCACGGCCTTCCTCGTGGTCGCCACTCCGGAGCGGGACGCGCTGCGCGAGGCCGCGTACTTCGTGGAGCGGCTGGCCGCCGAGCGGATGCCGCTGGCCGGTCTCGTCCTCAACCGCGTCCACGGCAGCGGCGCCGCCCGGCTGTCGGCCGAGCGGGCGCGGGCCGCCGCGGAAAATCTTGACGAGGGGCGCATTGTGGATCAGGGGGGCGGGAAGGCTGGACTGCGTGGCTCCCCGGCCACCACGCCCGAGCTTGAGACCGAGCCCGAGCCGAACGATCTCGCCACCGCCGCCGCCGCACATCCCGTACCCGAGGCTGCCCCCACAGCCGAACCGGCACAGGAAACAGATGTGGACGTACGTCATCTCACCGCAGGACTTCTGCGCCTGCATGCAGAGCGCATGCGGGTGCTCGCACGTGAGCAGCGCACGCGCGACCGCTTCACCGCGCTCCACCCGGAGGTGGCGGTGACCGAAGTGGCCGCCCTGCCCGGCGATGTGCACGACCTCGCCGGGCTGCGGGCCATCGGTGACCGGCTCACGGCGGGGCGGACGCCCTCGACCTGAGCCTTGAGGCCCGAGCCTTGAGGCCCGAGCCTTGAGTACCTGAACGCCGGGCGGTTACTAGCCGACCGCCGCGTACGCCTCGTACGTCGCGTCGTCCTCGATCGCCACGGGCAGCAGGCCCGCTCCGCGCTCGTACTCCGTCCGCGCGGTCTCCAGGAGCCGGCGCCACGAGGTGACGGTCGGCCTCCGGCGCAGCAGGGCGCGGCGCTCGCGCTCCGTCATGCCGCCCCACACACCGAACTCCACGCGGTTGTCGAGGGCGTCGGCGAGGCACTCGGTCCGCACCGGGCATCCGGTGCACACCGCCTTTGCCCTGTTCTGTGCCGCTCCCTGCACGAAAAGTTCATCCGGATCGGTAGTGCGGCAGGCCGCCTGCGCACTCCAGTCAGCTACCCAGCCCATACCGGCGCCGTCCTCTCCCGAATCGAGGCTCCCCCACGGCGGCAGCGGCATATTCACCGCTGCCAGTTGGGACGTTACGGAAGGTGGGCACAGCGCAACACCCCCTTCGGGCCCAATCTTGAATGGTCCGAACGGACTATGCGTGCGCGTCAGATCACCCAGGGGAGTGATCGAAGGACATGCGTGTGATAGCGGACATACCCCGTGGATACGCCCTTCCTCGGCGGGGCCATTTCGGGACACCGCGTGGCACATGAGCCGGAATCGGACACGAGGCTTCCCGCGCTTCGGGGTCACGGGACTTCATGCCGATGTCACACCCGGGTCTTGATGCGAGACCACACTGCTGTGACAGTTGGGAGCAGCTTAGGCCAAGGCATATACGTGTGTCCGGCGAATGAGAACGTAGACACCTCACGTTGCTATGCCGTCAAGTCAGGCCGCGTGAGTGGTGAGGTCAGGCGTCTTCGTCGTCGAACATGGTCTCTTCGATTTCGACGAGTTCGTCGTCGGTCAGCTGTGGCGGGCTCCAGTTCCGGCTTCGGGCGTGCTGGATGAACCGCTCGTCCAGGGTGACGTGGTAGCGCTCGACGTAGTGAGCGAGGTCCGAGTACCAGAACCACTGGCCGTCGGTGAGCAGCGACAGACCTCCGATCAGCTCGTGTTCCGGGCTGAGGACGTCGTGAACCCTAGTCGTGGTGGCAGCAAGGACCGCCCCTTTGCGCAGGTAGCGCGCGAGGGACTGCTCGTCCTGGACTCCTCCGGCACGGACGACAGCATGAAGCGAGGGCCCCTCAGGTCTGCCGTGCCCGAGTTCCCGGAACTCGCCGATGAAGCGGTCTGCGACGGAGGGCTGGTTGCTGCTCATGCTTCGGGAGCCTAGCCACCCGAGCCGTAGGCCATCCTGGCCTTTTCCGGGGACGGGACTATGCAGCCCGCGCTGCTGCGTTCTCGATCCCCGCAGGGAAGGCGGCTGACTCGTCGAAGCGCTGTCCGTGCTGGAGGCAGTGGTAGAGCTGGCCGATCATGCGGTTGAAGAGGTTGCGCTGAGCGGCCGCGTGCCAGTCACCTTGCTCGCGGCGGCGCCGGTAGTGGGCGTTCGCCCCGGTGGACGCCCGCAGGGAGGCGAAGGCCCAGAGATAGCCGGCGTGGTTGAGCCGGTCGTTCTTCACCCAGCGTCTGGTGATGGCGGACTTCTTGCCTGAGGCGCGGGTGATGGGTGAGGAGCCGGCATATGCCTTCAGGCCGCGGGCGTCGGCGAAGCGGGCGCGGTCGTCGCCGATCTCGGCCAGAACGCGGGCGGCAAGCTGGATGCCGAGGCCGGGGAAACTCAGCAGGATCTCGGCGTCCGGGTGCTGCGGGAAGGCCTCTTCGACCGCTTCGGCGAGCTGGTCGGCGGCGGTGCAGGCGGCATCCAGCTGGATGAGGAGGGCGAGCATCTGCTTGCCGAGCGCGTCCTCGACCAGCGGCGGCTGATGGGCCCACTCACCCCGGAAGACCTCGCGGAGGCGTTCGGCCTCGGCTTCGATGCCGCGCTGACGGCCGGCTCGCTTGAGGGCGGCCTGGATCTGGGTGCGGGTCAGCCGCGCGGCCCGGGCCGGGGTCGGCGCCGTTTTGAGGAGTTCCCTGGCCTCGGGGCGGCACAGGCCGTTGGTCCAGGTGGCGAAGGCGGCCAGGGCGGCGGAGTAGTACTCGCGCAGCAGGGACCGGAGCTGGTTGGCGAGCTGCTGCCGGTTCCACAGAGAGTCCTGCTGGGCGCGGGCCAGGACAGTGATCGCGCGGCCGAGGTCGGAGTCGTCGGGCAGGGGCCGGTGGGCGTGCATGTCGGTGCGGAGGATGTTGGCCAGGACCAGGGCGTCGCCGGGGTCGGACTTCTTGCGCGAGACGCTGTGCCGGTCGCGGTAGCGGGCGGCGGCCATCGGGTTGATCGCGAACACCCTGCGCTGGCCGGTCCGCAGCACGGCGACCAGCAGGCCGCGGGAGGTTTCGATCGCTACCGGGATGGGGTTCTGGGCGGTGTCGCCGTACTCGGCAAGCAGTTCCAGCAGGATCTTGTAGCCGGCCGCGTCGCCGGTGATGTGCCGCTTGGCGAGTAGCTGGCCGGTGTCGTCGACCAGGGCGATGTCGTGGGTTCGTTCCGCCCAGTCGATTCCGCAGTAGATCAAGATTCCCCTCCCCGGAGTTCGGTGTTTGCGCTGGTCACGAGCGCATGCGGGCCACGCAGCGACCTAATCCCAGGCCTCGACCACAGCGCGGTCGGGCCGCCACCTCACTAGCCGTTCGTGGTACCAGCGCACCTCACGGGCCTCGGTCTATGCGGGAGCTCGTACGGCTCGGGCGTATCGAGAGGTCACCGCGCGGCGGGCTCGCACCACAAACACCAACGGTGTTCGACGCAGGTGGTGGCGGCCGGGCAGACGCTGAAGGGCGCCGATCTTGGCCGAGACCTCCAGGACCTGGTCCTACGAAGACATTCCCTTCAGCACCCGCCTGGCCACCACCACTCGCACCAAATCGCACACCGATCTACGTTGAGGCCTCCACGGCCCGGCTGCACCTGGATGTCACGGTCTGGTACTCGAACGCTCCGAGAAGCCCCTGCTCCTGCGGATCGCTCATAACTACGGATTAGGCTGCCCCCATGCCAAAGAAGCGCTCGGGCGGTGGTCTGACCGGGACCCAGCAGGCCGCCAAGTTCCTCGGTGTCAGTGTGCTCGCCGGAGCCGTGCTGGCGGGCATCGCCCTGCCCGCCGCCGGTGCACTCGGGCTGGCCGCGAAGGGCACGGTCGAGGGGTTCGACGAGATCCCCTCCAACCTGAAGACCCCGCCGCTGAGTCAGCGCACCACGATCCTGGACGCCGAGGGCGGTCTGATCGCCACGGTGTACTCGCGGGACCGGAAGGTCGTGCCGATCGACAAGATCTCCCCGTACATGCAGAAGGCGATCGTCGCGATCGAGGACGGGCGGTTCTACG
>NZ_JBEXSZ010000208.1:0-11174 GCF_040613865.1 Streptomyces sp. NPDC006197
GCCCGCGCCAGGGCGGACGGTGCCCACCCCCGTGTGGGCAATCGTCCCGCAGGGCGGGACGGGTGGGCACACGGGACGGCGCCCCCAGCGGCGCCCCCGCGTCCCGAGCCCGAACCCGAACCCGAACCCGCACCAGGACTGCGGCGCACCGATGGTGACCGTCCAGGCGCGGAAGCCTGGGCCCGGCAAGGGGCGCCGTTCCGTTGTGCCCACCCGTTCCGCCCCAGCGGAACAACTGCCCACAACGAAGGTGCAGGGACGGCACCGCCCAGCGGGCGCGCGCCCACTACGGGGGCGGCGGAGGCGAGGGCGGGCGCCGCACCAGCGGAACGGCTGCCCGCAGCGGGGCAGGACACCGCCCTCCGGGACCGGCTGCACGCCGCCTGGCTCGGCCGGGCAGCCGGGTGCCTGCTCGGCAAGCCCGTCGAGAAGCTCCCCCTGGCCGCCCTCCGCGCCCTCGCCCGCGCCGCCGGCAACTGGCCCCTCACCACCTGGTTCACCGCCCGCGGCGTCCCTCCGGAGCTGCTCGCCGCGCATCCCTGGAACCGCCGCTCCGCCGCCACCTCCCTCGCCGAGAACATCGACGGCATGCCCGAGGACGACGACCTCAACTACCCCCTCCTCAACCTGCTGCTCCTCCAGCGGTACGGCCGCGACTTCACCACCGCCGACGTCGCCCGCCTCTGGCTCGACGAACTTCCCGCCGGCCGCACCTTCACGGCCGAGCGCGTCGCCTACCGCAACCTCCTGGACGGCGTGGAACCCCCGCTGACCGCCGTCCGCCGCAACCCTTTCCGCGAGTGGATCGGCGCCCAGATCCGGGCCGACGTCCACGGCTGGACCCACCCGGGCGACCCGGTGGCCGCCGCCGCGCAGGCGCACCGGGACGCGGTGCTCACGCACACCGCGAACGGCGTCTACGGCGCCATGTTCGTCGCCGCCGCCCTCGCCGCCGCGGCGACCGGCACCGCCGACGTCCACCAGGCGCTCGCCGCCGGCCTCGGGGTGATCCCGCCGCGCTCGCGCCTGGCCGAGGCCGTCCGACGGGGCATCTCGTACGCCGCCGCGGAGGCCGACTTCGACCGGGTGGCCGACCGGCTGCACGCCGAACTCGGCGGGTACCACTGGGTGCATGCCGTCCCCAACGCCGCGCTGCTCGCCGCCGCCCTCACCCACGCCGACGGCGACTTCTCCCGCTCCGTCTGCGCGGCGGTCTCGGGCGGCTGGGACACCGACTCCAACGGCGCCACCGCCGGCTCGCTCGCCGGGCTGCTCGCCGGGCATCCGGACCGGCTGCCGGAGCGCTGGACCTCCCCTCTCAAGAACCGGCTCGCGACCTCGGTGCCGTCCTTCGACGGCATCGGCTTCGACACCCTGGCCGAACTGACACACCTGGAGGCAGTACGCCCATGACCAGCATCGTCGTGCTCGGCAGCACGAACATGGATCTCGTCGTCCACGTGCCGCAGGCCCCCGCCCTCGGTGAGACGGTCACCGGCCGCTCCTTCCGTACGATCCCCGGCGGCAAGGGCGCCAACCAGGCCGTCGCCGCCGCCCGCGCGGGCGCCGAGGTGGCGATGATCGGCGCGGTCGGCTCGGACGGCTTCGGGCCACGGCTCCGCGCCACCCTGGAGCACTGCGCGGTGGACACCGACCTCCTGCGCACCGCCGAGGGCCCCTCCGGCACCGCCCATGTCGTCGTCGACGACGAGGGCGGCAACGCGATCGTCGTCGTCCCCGGCGCCAACGGCACCGTCACCTCCCTCACCCACGGCGACGAGGCCCTCATCGGCACCGCCGACACCCTGCTCCTCCAGCTCGAACTCCCCCTCTCCGTCGTCGTCGAGGGCGCCGTCACCGCCCGTCGGCTCGGCGTCCGCACCGTCCTCACCCCCGCTCCCGCACAGCCGCTTCCGCCGGAACTCCTCGCCGCCACCGACCTGTTGGTGCCGAACGAGCACGAGGCCGCCGCGCTCACCGGGCTCGCCGACCCGCGCGAGGCCGCCCGGGCCCTGCTGCGGGACGTCCCCGAGGTGGTCGTCACGCTGGGCGCGGCCGGCAGCCTGTACGCGGTGCGCGGCGCCGAGCCGGTCACCGTCCCCGCGCCCCGGGTCCGGGCCGTGGACACCACAGGGGCGGGCGACACCTTCGTCGGCGCCCTCGCGGTGGCCCTCGGCGAGGGCCGTCCCGCCCCGGAGGCCCTGGCCTGGGCGCAGACGGCCGCCGCGCTCTCCGTCCGGCGCGAGGGCGCGTCGACCTCGATGCCGTACCGCGTCGAGATCGAGGACGCCTTCCGCTCCCCCGGCACCCTGGAGGCCGACGCCGTATGACCGTCCACGCCCCGGCCACCCCGCCGGACCCCACGGCCGCCGAGAGCTCCGCGGCGCCCCTGCACGGACTGCGCGTCCTGGATCTCGCGACCCTCTTCGCCGGCCCCCTCGCGGCCACGATGCTGGGCGACTTCGGGGCCGACGTCGTCAAGGTCGAGCATCCCCGCAAGCCGGATCCGTCCCGTGGCCACGGCCCCGCCAAGGACGGCATCGGCCTGTGGTGGAAGGTCCTCGGCCGCAACAAGCGGGCGATCACCCTCGATCTGTCCTCGCCGGGCGGCCGCGACACCCTCCTCGCCCTCGCCGCCGACACGGACGTGATCGTGGAGAACTTCCGGCCGGGCACCCTGGAGCGCTGGGGTCTGGGCTGGGAGGAGCTGTCCACCGTCAATCCGCGTCTGGTCCTGGCCCGGGTCACCGGCTTCGGCCAGTTCGGTCCGTACGCCCACCGTCCCGGCTTCGGCACCCTCGCCGAGGCGATGAGCGGCTTCGCCGCCATCACCGGCGAGCCGGACGGCCCGCCGACGCTGCCGCCCTTCGGCCTCGCCGACTCGATCGCCGCCCTCGCCACGGCGTACGCGGTGATGACCGCGCTCACCGCCAGGACGACGACCGGACGCGGCCAGGTCGTCGACATGGCGATCATCGAACCGATGCTCTCCGTCATCGGACCCCACCTCCTCTGGTACGACCAGCTCGGTTACGTCCAGCCCCGGACCGGCAACCGCTCCCGCAACAACGCCCCGCGCAACACCTACCGGACCGCCGACGGCTCCTGGGTCGCCGTCTCCACCTCCGCCCAGTCGATCGCCGAGCGGGTGCTGCGGCTCGTCGGCCGTCCGGAGCTGATCGACGAGCCGTGGTTCGCCGACGGCACGGGCCGGGCCGAGCACGCGGACGTCCTCGACGAGGCGGTCGGCTCGTGGATCGCCCGCCGCACCCGCGACGAGGCGATGGCGGCCTTCGAGAAGGCGGAGGCGGCCATCGCCCCCGTCTACGACGTCCGGGACGTCGTGGACGATCCCCAGTACCGGGCGCTCCGCACCGTGACCGAGGTGCAGGACCCCGAACTCGGCCCGATCAAGATGCAGAACGTCCTCTTCCGCCTCTCCGAGACCCCCGGCGCCATCCGCTGGGCCGGCCGGCCGCACGGCGCCGACACCCTCGCCGTCCTCTCCGAACTCGGCCTCACCCCCGCCGAGATCGACGCCCTCCGCGAGCAAGGAGCGGTATGAGCCCCCTCAGCGGCCCCGCGGAGGACGAACGGACGCGCGCCGGCGAGCCGGCCGGCGCGCCCTCCCCGGCACGCCCCCTCGCCCCCCTCACCTGGCTGTACGCCCCCGGCGACCGCCCCGAGGTCGTCCGCAAGGCGCTGTCCTCCGGCGCCGACGTCGTGATCGTCGATCTGGAGGACGCGGTCGCCCCGCAGCGCAAGGCGTACGCCCTCGACGCCACGGCCGATCTCCTCGCGGACGTCCACCCCGTCCCGGTCCACGTACGCGTCCACACCCCGCGCGACATCCCCACCCTGGCCCCCCTCCCCGGCCTCTGCGGTCTCCGTGTACCCAAGGTGACACACGCCACTGACATCCACCGGATCGCCCGCCTCGCCCCGGGCCTGCCCCTCTATCCGCTCCTGGAGAACGCCCTCGCCGTGGAGCACGCCCACGCCATCGCCACCGCCCATCCCTCCGTCCGCGGCATCGCCCTCGGCGAGGCCGACCTCCGCGCCGACCTGGGGGTGCGGGAGGACAGCGGCCTCGACTGGCCGCGCGGACGCGTGGTGGTCGCGGCCCGCGCGGCCGCCCTCCCCCCGCCGGCCCAGTCCGTCCATCCGGACGTCCGTGACCTGGAGGCGCTGGCGGCCGGCTGCGCCCGGGGGCGGGCCATGGGCTTCTTCGGCCGGGCGGCCATCCACCCGCGTCAGCTCCCGGTCATCGAGCGCGCCTACTTCCCCACCCCGGAAGAGGTGGACGCGGCCCGTGAGGTCGTCGAGGCGGCCGCGACCGGGCAGGGCGCCCTCGCCCTGCCGAACGGCCGCTTCGTCGACGCGGCGGTGGTGGAGGGCGCCCACCGGGTCCTCTCCCTCGCGGCCCGCGCCGGCTGACCCGTACCCCCGCATGCGAAAGGGCCGCCGGAACCTCTCGGTCCCGGCGGCCCCCGACGTACGGCCCGGTCAGCTCTTGGCGGCCGACCCGGCGCCGTGACCGGCGCCGTCGCCCTCGGTCTCCCTGGTCTCGTCCTCGGGCCCGGCGGCCTCGTCCTCGGACCCGGCGGCCCGGTCCTCGGGGTCGCCGGCCCGGTCGGCGGTCCCGGCCGCGTCGGCGGCCTCGGTGGTCGCGTCGGTCCCGGCGCCCTCGACGGCGTCCGTCTTCTCGGCGGCCTTCTCCGCGGCCCTCGGCTCCACGATCTCCTCGCGGCCGGGCCGGAAGCGCGGCGAGACGATCAGGTAGACGACGGCGGCAAGGCCGACGAAGATCGCGGTCCACACGTTGAGCCGCAGGCCCAGGATGTGGTGCGCCTCGTCGACGCGCAGCGCCTCCGTCCACACGCGGCCCGAGCAGTACGCGGCGACGTACAGGGCGAAGGCCCGCCCGTGGCCGAGCTTGAAGCGGCGGTCGGCCCAGATGACGAGGAAGCCGACGGCGACGTTCCACAGCGACTCGTACAGGAAGGTCGGGTGGTAGAGCCCGGCCTCGCGGTTCGTCCCCTCGGTGATCTTCAGCGCCCACGGCACGTCGGTCGGCTTGCCGTACAGCTCCTGGTTGAACCAGTTGCCCCAGCGGCCGATGGCCTGGGCGAAGGCGATGCCGGGGGCGATGACGTCCGCGTACACGGGCAGGGAGATCCCGCGCCGACGGCAGCCGATCCAGGCGCCCACCGCGCCGAGCGCGATGGCGCCCCAGATGCCGAGGCCGCCCTCCCAGATCTTGAAGGCGTCGACCCAGTTCTCACCCTCGCTGAAGTACAGCTGGTAGTCGGTGATCACGTGGTAGAGGCGTCCGCCGACGAGGCCGAAGGGCACCGCCCAGACGGCGATGTCGGCCACGGTGCCGGCGGTGCCGCCCCGGGCGATCCAGCGCTTGTTGCCGAGCCAGACGGCGACGAAGACACCGATGATGATGCAGAAGGCATAGCCGCGCAGCGGGATCGGTCCGAGGTGGATCACGCCGGTCGACGGGCTGGGAATGTAGGCAAGGTCCATGACGGGACCGACGCTACCCTGCCGGGAGGGCAGGACGGCAGCCCACCCGGCAACTTCTGGGTAACCAATCCGGCGGGCTAGCCCGCCGACGGGGAGGCGGTGCCCGGCTTCTTGCCCTTGTTGGCCTCGGCGACCCACTTCTTCAGGTTCGCCGGGGAGATCTGCTCGTTCCCCTTGGTCGGGAAGATCGATTCTCCGTTGAGGAGGACGGACGGGGTGCCGCGGAAGCCGCCGTTCTGGAAGGCCTCGTTCGACTTCTTCACCCAGCTGTCGTGCGTGCCGTCGTTCACACAGCTGCGGAAGGCCGGCGTGTCGAGCCCCGGCACCTTCGCCGCCAGCTCGATCAGCTTGGCGTTCTTCCCGTAGGCGTCGTCCGTCTCCGGCGGCTGGTTGATGTAGAGCGTGTCGTGGTACGCGGTGAACTTCCCCGCGTCCTGGGCGCACGCCGCCGCGTTCGCCGCGCGCAGCGAGCCGCTGCCGCCCATGTTCCCGTCGATGAGGGTGGCGAGGTGGTAGTCGACCTTGAGCGCGCCGGAGGCCTCGAGCTCGTGGACGGTGTCCCGCATGACGTTCTCGAACTGGGCGCAGGCCGGGCAGCGGAAGTCCTCCCAGACCGCGAGCGTCGACGGGGCGTCCGCCTTGCCCGTGGGGATGGCGGGCTTGCCGTCCTCGTCCGTCGCCGCGGTCGGCGCGACCACCGGTCCCGCCTTGTCCGATCCGCTGTTCTTGTCGCCGCCCGCGGCGATCACGCCGACGACGGCGGCCAGGCCGAGGACACCGACCACGGCCGCCGACACGATCAGGACGCGTCGCTGCTTCTCGCGGGCCTTGTCGCGCTCGCGCTGCTGCTGGAGGCGCTCCCGGGCGCTCCGGTTACCGTCACCACGGTTCTTCTCGCTCACGCCCCAGGCAACGAACCGGGGAGGCACATCCGCGCCTCCCCGGTCCCATATCCACCCGATCGGGCTACGGAGCGCGGCGGACGCCCTCGGCGAGTTCGGCCGCCAGTTCCCTTACGGCGGTGAGCCCGGCCGCCTCGTCGCCGTCGGCGTCGAGGATGCGCTGCACGAAGGCGGAGCCGACGATGACGCCGTCGGCGAAGCCGGCGACCTCCTTCGCCTGCGTGGCGTTGGAGACGCCGAGCCCGACGCACACGGGGAGCCCATGGCGGGAACGGTCGGTGGCGCGGGTGCGGCGGACCAGGTCGGCGGCCTGCTCGCCGACCGACTCGCGGGTGCCGGTGACACCCATGAGCGAGGCGGCGTAGACGAAGCCGGAGCCGGCGGCGGTGATGGTGGCGAGGCGCTCGTCCTTGCTGCTGGGCGCGACGACGAAGACGGTCGCGAGACCGTGCTTGTCGGCGTGCTCCCGCCAGACGGCGGACTCCTGGACCGGCAGGTCGGGCAGGATGCAGCCCGCGCCGCCGGCCTCGGCGAGCTCCTCGGTGAAGCGCTCGATGCCGTACCGGTCGATCGGGTTCCAGTACGTCATGACGAGGACCGGCTTGCCGGTGGCCTCGTGGGCCTCGCGGACCGTCCGCATGACGTCGGCGATCTTCACGCCGCCGCGCAGCGCGATGTCGTCGGCGGTCTGGATGACCGGCCCGTCGAGGACCGGGTCGCTGTGCGGAAGCCCGACCTCGACCACGTCGGCGCCGCCGTCGAAGACGGCCTTGATCGCGGCGATCCCGCCGTCGACGGTGGGGAAGCCGGCCGGCAGGTACGCGATGAGCGCGGCCCGGTCCTCGGCCTTCGCCGCGGCGAGGGTGTCGCTGAGCAGCTGGATGTTGCCGGTCACTTCGCGTCCCCCTGGATCTCGGCGGTGTCCGCCTGGTTCGCGGCCACCTCGGCGTCGGTGTCGTACAGCCCGAAGTAGCGGGCGGCCGTGTCCATGTCCTTGTCGCCGCGCCCGGAGAGGTTCACGAGGAGCAGGGCGTCCTTGCCGAGCTCCTTGCCGACCTCCAGGGCCCCGGCGAGGGCGTGCGCCGACTCGATGGCCGGGATGATGCCCTCGGTACGGGAGAGCAGCCGCAGCGCCTGCATGGCGGCGTCGTCGGTGACGGCCCGGTACTCGCCGCGCCCGCTGTCCTTGAGGTACGCGTGCTCGGGACCGATGCCGGGGTAGTCGAGTCCGGCGGAGATCGAGTACGGCTCGGTGATCTGCCCCTCCTCGTCCTGGAGGACGTAGGAGCGGGACCCGTGGAGGATGCCGGGCTCGCCGGCGGTGAGGGTGGCCGCGTGCTCGCCGGTCTCGACGCCGTGGCCGGCCGGCTCGCAGCCGATCAGGCGCACGTCCGCGTCCGGGACGAAGGCGTGGAAGAGCCCGATGGCGTTGGAGCCGCCGCCGACGCAGGCGATGGCCGCGTCGGGCAGACGCCCGGCGCGCTCCAGGATCTGGCGGCGGGCCTCGACGCCGATGACCCGGTGGAAGTCGCGGACCATGGCCGGGAAGGGGTGCGGGCCGGCGACGGTGCCGAACAGGTAGTGCGTCCGGTCCACGTTGGCGACCCAGTCGCGGAAGGCCTCGTTGATGGCGTCCTTGAGGGTGCGGCTGCCGGACTTCACGGCGACGACCTCGGCGCCGAGCATCCGCATCCGGGCCACGTTGAGGGCCTGGCGCTGGGTGTCGATCTCGCCCATGTAGATGGTGCACTCGAGGCCGAAGAGGGCGCAGGCGGTGGCCGTGGCCACGCCGTGCTGGCCGGCGCCGGTCTCGGCGATGACTCGCGTCTTGCCCATGCGCTTGGTCAGGAGGGCCTGCCCGAGCACGTTGTTGATCTTGTGCGAGCCGGTGTGGTTGAGGTCCTCGCGCTTGAGGAAGATCCGGGCGCCGCCGGCGTGCTCGGCGAACCGGGGCACCTCCGTGAGGGCGCTCGGGCGGCCGGTGTAGTCGACCATCAGGCCGTTGAGCTCACGGGCGAACTCGGGGTCGGCCTTGGCCTTCTCGTACTCGACGGCGACCTCGTCGACGGCGGCGACGAGGGCCTCCGGGATGAACTTGCCGCCGTAGGCGCCGAAGTAGCCCTCCGGGCTGGGGACCTGGCCTTCCAGGTCCGGGATGAAGAACTCGCTGGACATGCGGATGCTCCTCGCGGGGCGGGTGCCCCGGGATACGTGGGGTCGATGGTCACGGTATGCGCGCGAGCGCTTCACGTACGACAACGCCGCCCCTCCGTTGTGGGCAACTGTTCCGCTGGGGCGGAACGGGTGGGCACAACGGAACGGCGCCCTTGCCGGCGCCAGAGGCCCCCGACCCTGACCCGCACCCCGTTGCGCGCCGCACGGGTGGTGCGGGTCAAGGCGCGGAACGCGGAGGCGCCGCTGAGGGCGCCGTCCCGTGTGCCCACCCTCCCCCAAGCTCTCGGCTTCGCTCGAGCAGGGGGGACCCCCCTCGCCCCAGCGGGACGATTGCCCACACGGGGGTGGGGTGGGTGGGGTGCGGGACGAACGCCCACCGCGTGCCTCAGGCGGAGGTGGCGTACGTGAAGACGCGCGCGAGGCGCGGGCGCCATCGCATGCCGTTGACCTGACCCGGCTCTGAGCCGATCACGTACCGGACCCGGCGGCCGTGGACACGGCGGGCGGGTGCCCGGCAGCCGCGCGGCCGGCAGCCGCGGGCCAGCGGGGCGTGCTTGGAGACGGGGGCGGCAGCGGTACGGAGACGGCTGCGGCGGCCCGGGGCGCCCGCGGGCACGACCGGACCGCCCGGGGCGGGGCCCTGGGCGGTCGGCGTGGCGCGGACGACGGACATGGTGCGGTCAGCTCCGGCCGTGGCGGAGCGCCGGGTGGGCGCCGGCGGCGACGAGGTCGGCGACGGCGGCCTTCGGGTCGCGGCCGGTGACGAGGGACTCGCCGACGAGGACCGCGTCGGCGCCCGCGTTGGCGTAGGCGATGAGGTCGTGCGGGCCCCGGACGCCGGACTCGGCGACCTTGACGATGTGCGCGGGGATCTCCGGGGCGACGCGCTCGAAGGTGGAGCGGTCGACCTTGAGGGTCTTGAGGTCGCGCGCGTTGACGCCGATGATGCGGGCGCCCGCGTCGACGGCGCGCTCGACCTCCTCCTCGTCGTGGACCTCGACCAGCGGGGTCAGCCCGATGGACTCGGCACGCTCGATGAGGGAGACCAGCGCCTCCTGCTCCAGGGCGGCGACGATGAGGAGCGCGAGATCCGCTCCGTACGCCCGCGCCTCCCAGAGCTGGTACGCGGTGACGATGAAGTCCTTGCGCAGCACGGGGATGTCGACCCGGGTGCGGACGGCCTCCAGGTCGGCGAGCGAGCCGCCGAAGCGGCGCTGCTCGGTGAGGACGGAGATGACGGCGGCGCCGCCCGCCTCGTAGTCCGCGGCGAGACCGGCCGGGTCGGCGATCGCGGCGAGCGCCCCCTTGGACGGGCTGGAGCGCTTGACCTCGCAGATCACCTTGACGCCGTCCCCGCGCAGTGCGGCGACGCCGTCCTTGGCCTGCGGCGCCTTTGCGGCGCGCTCCTTGAGCTCGTCGAGGGTGACCCGCGCCTGTCGCTCTGCGAGGTCGGCGCGCACGCCTTCGATGATCTCGTCGAGCACACTCACGCGAGGGGCCCCCTTTCGGGACGGTGACGGTGATGATGAACCAGGTTCAGCCACTTCGATCCTATCCGCAGGAGGGCCCGGGGTTCGCATCGGCCGGAGTCGCGTCCCATCTGCTGGGACTCCCCGTGGGGTTTCCGCGGACGCTCAGGGGGCCAGGGCGGAGCCGAAGGGAAGGTTCCGGACCAGGGTGAAGAGGGCGAGGACGGCCCCGATCCCCCACCACCAGACCGGGGAGACCGCGAGGCGCATGGGCACTCCGCGGACGGCGCGAACCAGCCATACGGCCATGACGACGGCGAAGATCCCGTAGCCGACGACGGCGAGGGCGTTGGCGCCGAGGGCGGCCGGAAGGTCGCCGTGGGCGAAGGCGTGGGCACTGCGGAGCCCGCCGCAGCCGGGGCAGTAGAGGCCGGTGAAGCGGAGGAGCGGGCAGACGGGGTAGTGACCGGGTTCGTTGGGGTCGACGGCTCCGACGTAGACGAACGCGGCGACGACCCCGGCGAGGGTGGCGACGGGCGGCGACAGCCGCCGCAGGAGCGACGGGGGCGGCGGGGCGGGCACGTAACCTCCGTGCCAGTCACCGGGCCCCTGCGGGACGGAAGCCCCGTGCCGGTCACCGGGCCCTTGCGACACGGGCGGCACGGTCGGCGACACGGGCAGTGCGGTCGACGGTGCAGGCGACACGGGCGGCAGTGCAGGCGGCGCGGTCGGCGGTGCAGGGGGCGCTGTGGTCCCCCGTGGCGTCATGTCCGGCTCCGGGGGTGCCGGGGGATTCGGGTGGGTGGGTTCACCCGGGCGGGTGGGGGGAGTCTCGGCTTCGGTCGTCGGCTGCGCGTCCACGCGGTGATTCTCGCCTCTGACGCGCGAGGGCGCAGCCCGGCACGGCCGGACTGCGCCCTCGGATGCGTCGTGTCGCGTCAGGCGCGGGCCCGGGCGGTCGTGGTCGCGGCCTCGCGGGCGGCGGCGACGTCGGCCGACTCCTTCGGCATGCCGAGGCCCGCCGCCTTCATCGCGCCGCCGACGATGCCGCCGAGGACGATGACGCCCACGCCGGCCCAGAAACCGGGCACGT
>NZ_JBEXSZ010000209.1:0-10494 GCF_040613865.1 Streptomyces sp. NPDC006197
CGCCCCCGCGCCCGCCCCCGCCCCACGACGAAGCCCCACAACGGAGCCCCACGACGGAGCCCCACAACGGAGCCCTACGACGCCGTCGTCGGCTCAGCCGAAGACGGCGAGGCTCTTGGCCTTGCCCCGCTGCTCCTCGACGAGCGCGAGCAGCTTCCCCTCGGGCCCGAAGACCGCGACGGGCCCCTTCGGGTACTCCGGCATCTCCAGGCGGACGCCGTTGAGGAGCAGCCCGGCCCGCTTCCCGTCGACCTCCCAGCGGGGGAACGCCGCCGCGGCCGCGTCGGCGACCGGCATGACCGTCAGCTCCTCCTGGAGCTGGTCCAGGGTCCGGGCCGAGTCCAGCTTGTACGGGCCGACCCGGGTGCGCCGCAGCGCGGTCAGGTGGCCGCCGACGCCGAGTCCGGCGCCGAGGTCCCGGGCGAGCGCCCGGATGTACGTACCGGAGGAGCAGACCACCGAGACGACCAGGTCGATGACGGGCGTGCCGTCCTCGGCGGTGTCGTCGCGGACGTCGTACACCCGGAAGGAGGAGACGGTGACCGGGCGGGCCGGGATCTCGAACTCCTCGCCGCCGCGCACGCGCGCGTACGACCGCTTGCCGTCGATCTTGATCGCGGAGACCTTCGACGGCACCTGCATGATGGCGCCGGTCAGTTCGGCGACGCCCGCGTCGATCTGCTCCCGGGTGACCTTCGAAGCGTCGACCGACGCCGTGATCTCGCCCTCGGCGTCGTCGGTGATCGTCGTCTGGCCCAGGCGGATGGTGCCCAGGTACTCCTTCTCGGTCAGCGCGAGGTGACCGAGGAGCTTGGTCGCCCGCTCCACGCCGAGGACGAGGACGCCCGTGGCCATGGGGTCGAGCGTGCCGGCGTGGCCGACGCGGCGGGTCTTGGCGATCCCGCGCATCTTGGCCACGACGTCGTGCGAAGTGAAGCCCGACGGCTTGTCGACGATGACAAGCCCGTCGGGCGTCTTTCCCGAGGTGCTCATTCGGCGGCTTCGTCCTCGCCCGGCTTCTTGTAGGGATCGGCGTCGCCCGCGAAGGAGGCGCCCGAGGAGGCCTCCCGCACCTGGGCGTCCGAGGCCCGCGCCTTGTCGAGGAGGTCCTCGATCGTCCGCGCGTTCTCCGGGAGGGCGTCGGCCACGAAGGTCAGGGTCGGGGTGAACTTGGTCCCCGCCGCCCGGCCCACGGCCGAACGGAGGATGCCCTTGGCGCTCTCCAGGCCGGCCGCGGCGCTCGCCCGGTCCTCGTCGTCGCCGTAGACCGTGTAGAAGACCGTGGCCTCCCGCAGGTCGCCGGTGACGCGGGTGTCCGTGATGGTCACGTGCGTGCCCAGGCGGGGGTCCTTGATGCCGCGCTGCAGCTTCTCGGCGACCACCTCCCGGATGAGGTCCGCCAGCTTCTTCGCCCGCGCGTTGTCGGCCACTGGTCCTTCTCCTTCTTTGCCTTGCTCAAATCAGTCTTCATCAGTGTGGAGCCTTCGGCGCACCGAAAGGAGTTCCACCTCGGGCCGTGCGGCGACGAGCCGCTCACAGCGGTCGAGCACGTCCGATACGAACCCCGGGTCCCCGGACACCAGTGCGACGCCCAGTCGGGCCCTGCGATGGAGGTCCTGGTCGCCCACCTCGGCCGCGCTCACGGAGAACTTGCGCTGGAGCTCGGCGACGATGGGCCGGACGACGGAGCGTTTCTCCTTCAACGAATGAACGTCGCCGAGGAGCAGGTCGAAGGACAGAGTCCCCACGTACATGTGGTGCCGGATGTCCCGCCGGTTCGGGTTCGGTGACCTGCCGGGCCGTCGCTCGGCAGGGACACCAGAACCGTACACGCAACGGCCGGGGCCGATCGACGGAAATATCTTCCGCCGACCGGCCCCGGACGCAGCCCTACGCGTTACGCGCGCGGCTTCTCGCGCATCTCGTACGTCGCGATGACGTCGTCGATCTTGATGTCGTTGAAGTTTCCGAGGTTGATACCACCCTCGAAGCCCTCGCGGATCTCGGTGACGTCGTCCTTGAAGCGGCGCAGGCCCTCGATGTTGAGGTTCTCCGCGATGACCTTGCCGTCGCGGATGAGGCGCGCCTTGGTGTTGCGCTTGACCTCGCCCGAGCGGATGAGGACACCGGCGATGTTGCCCAGCTTGGACGAGCGGAAGACCTCGCGGATCTCCGCCGTACCGAGCTCGACCTCTTCGTACTCCGGCTTGAGGAGGCCCTTGAGCGCCGCCTCGATCTCCTCGATCGCCTGGTAGATGACCGAGTAGTACCGGACGTCGACGCCCTCGCGCTCCGCCATCTGCGCGGCACGGCCGGCCGCACGGACGTTGTAGCCGATGACGATGGCGTCGGAGCCCATGGCCAGGTCGATGTCCGACTCGGTGACCGCACCCACACCGCGGTGCAGGACGCGGATGTCGACCTCCTCGCCGACGTCGAGCTGGAGCAGCGAGGACTCGAGGGCCTCGACCGCACCGGACGCGTCGCCCTTGATGATGAGGTTGAGTTCCTGGACGAGACCGGCCTTGAGCACCTTGTCGAGGTCCTCGAGGGACACCCGGCGGACGCGCTTGGCGAAGGCGGCGTTGCGCTCACGCGCGGCGCGCTTCTCGGCGATCTGGCGGGCCGTACGGTCCTCGTCGACGACCAGGAAGTTGTCGCCGGCACCCGGGACGTTGGTGAGACCCAGGACGAGGACGGGAGTCGACGGGGTCGCCTCCTCGACGTTGTTGCCCTTGTCGTCGAGCATCGCCCGGACGCGGCCGTACGCGTCGCCGACGACCATCGTGTCGCCGATGCGCAGCGTTCCGCGCTGGACGAGGACGGTCGAGACGGCACCGCGACCACGGTCGAGGTGGGACTCGATCGCGATGCCCTGCGCGTCCTGGTTCGGGTTGGCCCGCAGGTCGAGCGAGGCGTCGGCGGTGAGGACGACGGCCTCCAGCAGGGAGTCGATGTGCAGACCCTGCTTGGCGGAGATGTCGACGAACATCGTGTCGCCGCCGTACTCCTCGGCCACGAGACCGAACTCGGTCAGCTGACCGCGGACCTTGGTCGGGTCGGCACCCTCGACATCGATCTTGTTGACCGCGACGACGATCGGGACGCCGGCGGCCTTGGCGTGGTTGAGCGCCTCGATCGTCTGCGGCATGACGCCGTCGTTGGCCGCGACCACGAGGATCGCGATGTCGGTCGACTTCGCACCACGGGCACGCATGGCGGTGAACGCCTCGTGACCCGGGGTGTCGATGAAGGTGATGCGACGCTCTTCGCCGTTGACCTCGGTGCCGACCTGGTAGGCACCGATGTGCTGGGTGATGCCACCGGCCTCGCCCGCGACCACGTTGGTCTTGCGGATCGCGTCGAGGAGTCGGGTCTTACCGTGGTCGACGTGACCCATGACGGTCACGACCGGCGGACGGGAGACCAGGGCCTCTTCGCCGCCCTCGTCCTCGCCGAACTCGATGTCGAAGGACTCGAGCAGCTCGCGGTCCTCCTCCTCCGGGCTGACGATCTGAACGACGTAGTTCATCTCTTCGGCGAGCATGACCAGCGTGTCGTCGGAGACGGACTGCGTGGCCGTGACCATCTCGCCGAGGTTCATCATGACCGCGACGAGCGACGCCGGGTTGGCGCCGATCTTCTCGGCGAAGTCGGTGAGGGACGCACCGCGCGACAGGCGAATGGTGTCGCCGTTGCCGCGAGGCAGCATCACGCCGCCCACGGACGGGGCCTGCATGGCCTCGTACTCCTGGCGCCTCTGACGCTTCGACTTGCGACCACGACGCGCGGGACCGCCGGGACGACCGAAGGCGCCCTGCGTGCCACCACGGCCACCCGGACCGCCGGGACGGCCACCGAAGCCGCCGGGACGACCGCCGAAGCCGCCGCCACCGCCGCCGGGACCACCCGGACGACCGCCGCCGCCACCGGGACCGCCGGGACGACCGGCGAAGCCGCCGCCGCCACCGCCGGGACCGGCCGGACGACCGGCGAAGCCGGGACGACCGCCGCCGCCACCGGGACCGCCCGGACGACCGCCGGGGCCACCGGGGCCACGACCGCCGGGGCCGGGACGCGGGCCGGCAGCGGGACGCTGCGGCATCATGCCCGGGTTCGGACGGTTACCGCCGGGCGCGCCGCCCGGACGGGGAGCCTGCGGACGAGGCATGCCACCGGGGGTGGGACGGGCACCGCCCTGACCCTGCGGGCGCGGAGCGCCGCCGGGGCCGCCCTGCGGACGCGGGGCGCCCGGAACGGCACCGGGGCCGCCGGGACGGGGAGCGCCGCCACCCGGACGGGGCGCCTGCGGGCGCGCCATTCCGGTGGAGCCACCCGAGGTGAAGGGGTTGTTGCCCGGACGGGGACCGGCCGGACGGGCACCGCCCGGACGGGGGGCCTGCTGGCCGCCGGGGCGCGGAGCACCCTGGCCCTGCGGGCGGGGCGCACCCTGGCCCGGACGGGCGGGACGCTCGCCGGCGGGACGGGGTCCCGGGGTGGCGCCACCGGTGCGCTGACCGGCGGCGGGAGCCGACGGGGGCGCGGTGAACTCGGGGGCGGCCGGAGCCGGCGTGACCGGCTTGGGCGCGGGCTTCGGGCCCGGGCGGGGGCCCGAGGCGGCCGGAGCCGGAGAGGGGGTGCTGCTCGCGGGCGCGGCCGGAGTGGCCGGTGCCGGCGCCGCAGGCGCGGCGGGGGCCGGCTTGGGGGCCGGGGCGCCGGGCTTGGGGGCAGCGGGACGTGCCACGGCGGCCGGAGACGGCGCCGCGGGGGAAGGCGTCGCCTTGCGGGGCGCGCCGGGCTTGGCAGCGGTCTTGCCGGCGTTGCCGCCGGGACCCTGCAAAGCGTCAGTCAACTTGCGCACGACCGGCGCCTCGATCGTCGAGGACGCCGAACGGACGAATTCACCGAGTTCTTGGAGCTTGGCCATGACGACCTTGCTCTCCACACCGAACTCCTTGGCGAGTTCGTATACCCGGACCTTAGCCACTTTGCTCCTTTGTGAGGTCCGGTTACCGCCGGACCGTCGCTACTTCATGGGCGTACTCATCGCGTACTCATCGAGTGCTCATCGCAATCTCGACCTACTTCCAACTCGCGAGGTACCTGACCGCACGGTGTTCCGTGCCGTACTTCTTGCTCACTGCGGTGCCGCTTGCTCGACGTGGTGGCGGAGTGCCTCCGTGTCGAGCGGTCCCTGGACCTTGAAGGCCCTCGGAAAGGCCCGGCGACGGACCGCCAGGTCGAGACAGACCACGGCGGGGTGCAGGTACGCACCCCGGCCGGGCAGCGTACCGCGATGATCAGGAACGCACTCGTCCTTGTTCACCACGATCCGCAGCAGATCGCTCTTGGCCGCTCGCTCCCGGCATCCCACACAGGTTCGCTCAGGGCACGCGCGGGCATGCGTCCGGCCAGACACTATTAAGTCTACCTCCCCGCACCGACCCCACCCGTTCGGGGCAAGAATCGAACAGTCGTTGTCCAAAAACGGTCTCAGCCCTGCGGCTCGGCCGGCTCCGTGTCCGGACGGATGTCGATCCGCCAGCCGGTGAGCCGCGCGGCGAGGCGGGCGTTCTGGCCCTCCTTGCCGATGGCCAGCGACAGCTGGTAGTCCGGCACCGTCACCCGGGCGGAGCGGGCGGCGAGGTCGACGACCTCGACCTTGGAGACCCGCGCCGGGGAGAGCGCGTTCGCCACCATCTCGGCCGGGTCGTCCGACCAGTCGACGATGTCGATCTTCTCGCCGAGCAGCTCCGCCATCACGTTGCGGACGCGGCTGCCCATCGGGCCGATGCAGGCGCCCTTGGGGTTCAGGCCCGAACGGGTGGAACGGACGGCGATCTTGGTGCGGTGACCGGCCTCACGGGCGATGGCCGCGATCTCGACCGAGCCGTCGGCGATCTCCGGCACCTCCAGGGCGAAGAGCTTCTTCACCAGGTTGGGGTGCGTACGCGAAAGGGTGACGGACGGACCGCGGACGCCCTTCGCCACCCGGACGACGTACGTGCGCAGCCGCAGACCGTGCGTGTACTCCTCGCCCGGCACCTGCTCCTGCACCGGAAGGATGGCCTCCAGCTTGTCGTCCAGCTTGACGAGGACGTTCTTCGGGTCCTTGCCCTGCTGCACCACACCGGCGACGACATCGCCCTCGCGGCGGGCGTACTCGCCGAAGGTCACGTCGTTCTCGGCGTCCCGCAGCCGCTGCTGGATGACCTGGCGGGCGGTGCTCGCCGCGATCCGGCCGAAGTCCGACGGGGTGTCGTCGAAGTCCTTGGGCTCCTGGCCCTCCTCCAGGTCGGAGGGGTCCTCCTTCGCCCACACCGTCACGTGGCCGGTGGCCCGGTTCAGCTCCACGCGCGCGTGGCGGCGGGCGTCGGGAGTGCGGTGGTACGCGATGAGGAGGGCCGACTCGATCGCCTCGACCAGCATCTCGAAGGAGATTTCCTTCTCCTGTGCCAAGCCCTTCAGGAGCTTCACGTCGATGTCCACGGCTACGCCTCCTCTTCCTTCTTGTCCTTGCGGTTGAACTCGATCTCGACACGCGCCTTGGCGATGTCGGCGAAAGCGACCCGGCGGGCGGTGGGCTTGCGCCCCTTCACGCCCGGCACCTCCATGTCGAGGCCGTCCTCGTCCACGGCGAGGATGCGGGCGACCAGGTCCCCGTCCTCGGCGAGCTGCAGCTTCACCAGGCGGCCGGTGGCGCGCACGTAGTGGCGGTGCTCGGTGAGGGGGCGCTCGGCGCCGGGGGAGCTGACTTCGAGGACGTACTCGCCGTCGCCCATCGCGTCGGTCTCGTCGAGCTTCTCGGAGATCTCGCGGCTCAGCTCGGCGCAGACGTCCAGCTCCACGCCCTCGTCCGAGTCGACGACGATCCGCAGCAGCCCGCGGCGGCCGGCCCGGGACACCTCGATCTCTTCCAGATCCAGGTCCTTCGCGGCGACGAGCGGCTCCACGAGTCCGCGCAGCCTGTCGCTCTGGGTGGTGCTCATCCGGGTGACTCCTCGGCCGCGTGTGCTGTTGTGGGTTCGTCGCGTGTCAGACCAAAGGGTATCCGGTCCGGGAGGGTGTTGCCGTCCATCGCCCCGGGGCCCGCGGGTACGCTCGCCTGCGGTGATCTCGACGATCTTCGACGACGGACGGCAGCCGAGGGAGAAGGCGTGACGACGACGGGCAGGCGCGCACTCCTCGTGGCGGGTGCGGCGGCGGGCGCGACCGCCCTCGCGGGCTGCACCTCCTCCCCCGGCGGGCAGCCCCGGCGGCCGAGCGCCGCCGACCTCGAGGCCGAACGGGTGGCGCGCGCCGAGGCGGCCCTGCGGCTGCGGTCGGTGACCGCCGCGCGCGGCCTGCTGGAACGTTACGACGCGACGCTCGCCGCCCACCCCGCCCTGGCCCCCCGGCTGAACCCGCTGCGGCGCGCGGTGGCGGCCCACGCGAAGGCCCTCGGCGAGGGCGGGACGTCGGCGGGGCCGACGGAGACGCCGGGCGGGGACGGCGCGACGGCGGGACCCGACGGGACCGCGTCCGGCGCGCCCGGGAAGACGTCGGGCGCGGGCGGCACGACCGCGGGGGCCGCCGGCTCCGCGGCCGCGGCCGCCTCCGCGAAGCCCGCCGCCTCCCCCGCGCCCGTACGGGTGGCGCCCGACCCCCGGGCAGCCCTCCGGGAACTCGCCACCGCCGAGCGCACAGCCTCCGACGGCCACACGGCCGCGCTGCTCACCGCCCCGCCCGAGTACGCCCGGCTGCTCGCCTCCGTCGCGGCGGCCGGCGCCGCCCACGCCTACCTGCTGACCGAAGGAGCACGGGCATGAGCGCCCTCGACGCGACCCAGGCCGCGCTGGCCGCCGAGCACGCCGCGGTGTACGGGTACGGGGTCGTCGGCGGCCGGATCGGCACCGAGCGGCGGGCCGAGGCCACCGCCGCGTACGAGGCGCACCGGGCGCGGCGGGACGCGCTGCGCCGGACCGTGCGGGACCTCGGCGGGACGCCGGTGGCGGCGGAGGCCGCGTACGGGCTGCCGTTCCGGGTGGCGGACCCGGCCGACGCGGTGCGGCTCGCGGCGGTCCTGGAGGACCGGGTGGCCGGCGTGTACTCCGATCTCGTCCGGGCCACCGGGGGCCGGGCGCGCGCGGAGGCGGCCGCCGCGCTCCGTGAGGCCGCGGTACGCGCCGTCCGCTGGCGCGGCAGCGACGTAACCTTTCCTGGGCTCGCCGAGCGGCTGTAGTCCCGCCCCGACCGAGTCCCGCCCCGACCGAAGGAACAACGTACGCATGGGTTTCGAACCGCCGCAGCGACTGGCCAGGACGCTCGGTGAGACGTACGGGGACGCCGTGGCGGCCGAGTGGCTCGGGGAGCTGCCGGAGCTCGCCGACCGGGCGCTCGACCGGGCGTCCCTGGACACCGAGCGGGTGATGGCCCCCGGCGGACGGAGCAGCCTGGTCGTGCTCGTCCGGCGCTCCGACGGCTCCCCCGCCGCGCTCAAGATCGCACCGCCGTTCACCCGTCCGGACCTGGAGCGGGACGCGCTGGCGCACTGGAACGGCTGGGGCGCGGCACAGCTCCTCGACGAGGCCGGGGAGGGCGCGCTCGTCCTCGAACGGCTCCACCCCGAGGTCTCGCTGCGCTCCCTGCCGGAGGCGAAGGCGCTCCTGGAGGCGGCGGGCATCGTGCGCAGGCTCTGGGTCGAGCCGCCGGCGGAGCACGGTTTCGAGACGGTGGCGGAGCGGACGGCGGCGCAGGCCTCCGCCATGGAGCACTACCGCGCCGACGCCACCGCCGGGGAACTGACCGCGGCGGCGCTCGCGGCCCGTGAGGAGCTGGTCACGGGCGACGCGGAGACGGTGCTGCTGCACGGGAACTTCCGGCAGGGCAAGGTGCTCGCCGGCGACCGGGCGACCTGGCTGGCCGTCGGCCCCGAGCCGCTGGTGGGCGAGCGGGCCTACGACCTCGCCCGGCTCGTACGGGACCGGGTCGAGGACCTGGTGGCCGCCTCCTCGGGGGCCTCGGCGGCCCGGCGGCGGGTCAACAAGCTGGCGGACTCCCTGGACCTGGACCGGGAGCGGCTGCGCGGCTGGAGCCTGTTCCGGGCGGTCGAGTCGGGGACGCGGGCGCTGACGGCGGGGCGGCGGCAGGATGCCGAGCTGCTCCTCGAGTTCGCGAGCTGGCTCTAGGGGAATACCCTTTTTGTACTGTTCGGCTCGATCCAGGGGGCCGTGATGATCCAAGAGCTGGTGATGGCGGCGGCCGGCGCGGGCGCGGCGGTCGCGGTGTACGCGGGTGCGGCGGCGCGCGTGGTCAAGCAGTACGAGCGCGGCGTCGTCTTCCGCTTCGGCCGGCTGCGCGACGACATCCGCTCCCCCGGCTTCACGATGATCGTTCCGTTCGTGGACCGCCTGCACAAGGTGAACATGCAGATCGTCACCATGCCCGTGCCCGCGCAGGAGGGCATCACCCGCGACAACGTGACGGTACGGGTCGACGCGGTCGTCTACTTCAAGGTCGTCGACGCGGCCGACGCGCTGGTCCGCGTCGAGGACTACAAGTTCGCGGTCTCCCAGATGGCGCAGACCTCGCTCCGGTCCATCATCGGCAAGAGCGACCTCGACGACCTGCTGTCCAACCGGGAGAAGCTCAACCAGGGCCTTGAGCTCATGCTCGACAGCCCGGCGATGGGCTGGGGCGTCGCCATCGACCGCGTCGAGATCAAGGACGTCTCCCTGCCCGAGACGATGAAGCGCTCCATGGCCCGGCAGGCGGAGGCGGACCGGGAACGGCGGGCGCGCGTGATCAACGCGGACGCGGAGCTCCAGGCCTCGAAGAAGCTGGCCGAGGCGGCGGGCGTGATGTCCGACCAGCCGGCGGCGCTGCAGCTGCGGCTGCTGCAGACGGTGATGGCGGTGTCCGCGGAGAAGAACTCGACGCTGGTCCTGCCGATTCCGGTGGAACTGCTGCGGTTCCTGGAGCGGGCGACGCCGGGCGCCGCCGCTTCGGAGACGGAGCAGGTCCCGTCGTCGTCGCCGGTGCCGCCGGTGGCACCGCCGGTGGCGCCGGTGCCGCCGCTGAGTGAGGCGTACCTGAGGGGGCGGGCGGCGGCGGCGGAGGCGGTCGAGGACCTGACGGGCTCCTCGGTGGAGCCCACCCACAGAGAACCCGAGGCCTGACCGCCCGCCCCGTTGTGGGCAATAGTTCCGCCGGGGCGGCCACCCACCCCGTTGTGGGCAACTGTTCCGCCGGGGCGGCGCCCACCCACCCCGTTGTGGGCAGCTGTTCCGCTGGGGCGGAACGGGTGGGCACAACGGAACGGCGCCCTTGCCGGCGCCCGAGGCTGTTGCGCCTGAACCCGCACCGCGCTGTGCGCCGCACTCGGGGTGCGGGTCAAGGCGCGGAATGCGGAGCGCGCCCGCAGAGGCGCCGTCCCGTGTGCCCACCCGTCCCGCCCCAGCGGGACGATTGCCCACACGGGGGTGGGCGGGGGCACCGCCCCGGCGGGCGCGGGCC
>NZ_JBEXSZ010000210.1:0-10422 GCF_040613865.1 Streptomyces sp. NPDC006197
GGGCGGCGGCGGGCCGCGGCGAGCCTGCGGCGGGCGGGCTCCAGCCGGCCCGCGAGGTGTTCGGCGCGGGCGGCGGCGTCGCGGGCGGCCTCGACGCGTTCGGCGAGGGCCGTGCGGCGCGGTTCCCAGCCGGCGAGCCAGTCGGCCGCGTCCCGGAGGGCGTCCTCGTCGGCGCGCGCCTCCCGGGCGAGTACGGCGCGTTCCTCGGCGACGGCGGCCGCGCGGCGCTCGGCGCGGCGGGCCGCGTCGAGGCCGCCGAGCTCCTCGCGCAGCCGGTGTTCGAGGGCGGAGAGCTGTTCGGCGCCGGCCTCGGCGAGGTCGGGGGGCAGCAGGGCGCGGGCCCGCTCCCGGGCGGCGTGCGCGGCGGCGTGCTCGCGCTCGGCGTCGCGGCGCAGTCCGAGGGCGGGAGCCACCCGGTCGGCCTTGAGGCCCCGGTCGAGGGCGTCCTGGAGGCGGTCGCGCTCGGGGGCCTGCTCGGTGAGCCGCTCGCGGCGCCGGAGGGCGTCGGCGTGCCGGGCCTGCCGGGCGGCGAGGTCGTTCTCCGCGTCGAGTGCGGCGCGCGCGGCGTCCCGGGCGGCCTCGGCCGCGGTGAGGCGCACGTCCGCGATGTCGAGGGCCTCACGCGCCTCGGTGCGGGCGACGGCGGCCCAGGTGAGGACGGAGTCGGCGAGCCCGGGGTCGCCCGGCCGGCCCTCGACGGGGGTGCGGGCGGCGGCGAGGCCGCCGGCGGCCTGGGTCATGCGGTGGGCCAGGGTGAGCAGCCGCGCGTCCCCGTCCTCGACCTGCTGCTGGGCGGCGCGGCGCAGTTCGGCGAGGCGTTCCTCGACGGCGGCGAAGCGGCGGGTGTCGAAGAGGCGGCCGAGGAGCTTGCCCCGGGCCTCGGCGTCGGCGCGCAGGAAGCGGGCGAAGTCGCCCTGCGGGAGAAGGACGACCTGGCAGAACTGCTCGCGGCTCATGCCGAGGAGCTGGGTGATCTCCTCTCCCGTCTCCTGGTGGGAGCGGCTGAGGCCGGCCCACTCGCCGGTGGCCGGGTCGTACTCGCGGAGCCAGGTCTGGGCCTTCTCGGTGGTGAAGCCGGGTGCACCGCGCTTCTTGGGCCGCTGCTGGGCGGGGCGGCGGGTGATCTCCAGGCGCCGGTCCCCCACGGTCAGTTCGAGGAGGACCTCGGTGTACGTGCCGACGGGGGCGTGGTCGCTGCGCAGGGAGGCGCCGGGGGTCTGGCGGACGCCGGGCACGCTTCCGTACAGGGCGAAGCAGACGGCGTCGAGGACGGAGGTCTTGCCGGCGCCGGTCGGCCCGTGGAGGAGGAAGAGCCCGGCGGAGGACAGGGCGTCGAAGTCGATCCTCTGCGTGGTGCCGAACGGGCCGAAGGCGGTGATCTCCAGGCGGTGCAGCCTCACCGGCCCACCTCGCGCTCGGCCGTGTCGACGCGGACGTCGTCGAAGGCGCCGTACAGGACCGTCCGTTCGGCGCCGTCGAGGCCGCCGCCGCGCACGTGGGCCACGAAGTCCTCCGCGATCTGCTGGTCGCTGCGGTCCCGGAGCCGCTGGGCGTAGGAGGCGCCGGGGTTGTCCGGGGTGCGCTCGGGGTCGAAGACCAGGTTGAGGGTGTGCGGGAAGCGTTCGGTGAGCCGGGCCATGGGCTCGGGTGGCCGCACGGGGTCGGTGAGGGTGGCCTCGACCCAGGACTGCTCGTGCGGGGTGAGGGCGGGGTCGGCGAGGAGGTCGTCGAGCCGTCCCCGGATGCGGGCGAGGGGGCGCGGGACGGGGCAGTCGAGGCGTACGTCGCCGGTGATCGTCCCGTCCTCTCCGAGGTCGATCAGCCACATGCTCTTGCAGTGGTCGGCCTCGGAGAACGAGTAGGCGAGGGGGGAGCCGGAGTAGCGGACGCGCGGGGTGAGGGTCTGGCTGCCGTGGAGGTGGCCGAGGGCGACGTAGTCGACGCCGTCGAAGATCCCGGCGGGGACGGCGGCGACGCCGCCGACCGTGATGTCCCGCTCGCTGTCGCTCGGCGCGCCGCCCGCGACGAAGGCGTGGGCGACGACGACGGAGCGGGTGCCGGCGGGCCGGCGGGCGAGGTCGGCGCGGACCCGGTCCATGGCGGCGGCGAGGACGGCCTCGTGGCCGCCCTTCTCGGCGCCGAGCCGCTCGCGGACGAGCACGGGTTCGAGGTAGGGCAGCCCGTAGAGGGCGACCTCGCCGTGGACGTCGGAGAGGAGGACGGGGGTGCCGATGCCGTCGGGGTCGGTACGGAGGTGGATACCGGCCCGCTCGATGAGTCCGGCGCCGACGCCGAGCCGCCGGGCGGAGTCGTGGTTGCCCGAGATCATGACGGTGGGCACCCCGGCCTCGGCGAGACGATGCAGCGCGGTGTCGAAGAGCTCGACGGCGGGCAGCGGGGGCACGGCCCGGTCGTAGACGTCCCCGGCGACGAGGACGGCGTCCACGTCGTGCGCGTGGACGGTCGCCACGAGGTGGTCGAGGAAGGCGGCCTGGGCGTCGAGGAGGCCGACGCGGTGGAAGGACCGGCCGAGATGCCAGTCCGAGGTGTGCAGGAGCCTCACGATGCCGCCCCACCCCGCATGTGCCCTGCCCCTCGCCGCCGGTTCCCGTTCGTGTGCGCGCACCACGCTATCCCGAGCGGGCGGGTGGGTGCGGCCCGTCCACGGGAGCGCGTGCGGCCGGGCGGGCCCCGGGACCCGGCCGCACCGCGTCGCGTACGGGGCCTCACTGACGGCCCGTCACGTGAGGTGCGTCACGTGTGACGTCTCACGCCGTCACGTGTGATGCCCCACGCCGTCACGTGTGACGTCTCACGCGTCGCCGTACGCCTCGCCGCCTAGTTCGAAGGAGGCCGTGCCCGCCGTGGCGTCGGCGAGCCAGCCGCGGAAGGCGGGCACGTCCCCGTCGGGAAGGCCGACCTCGATCGTGACGGCGTCGGCGTACCGCACCTCGCGGACGGCGCGACCGGTGGCCCGCAGGTCGTTCTCCAGCTTGCCCGCGCGCTGGTGGTCGACGGTGACGGTGGCGAGCCGGAAGCGCTGCCGGGTGACGGTGCCGAGGGCGTCGAGCGCCTCGCCGACCACCCCGCCGTACGCGCGGATCAGGCCGCCCGCGCCCAGTTTCACGCCGCCGTAGTAGCGGGTGACGACGGCGGCGACGTACCGCATCTCGCGGCGCAGCAGCATCTGGAGCATGGGGACGCCGGCCGTGCCGCCGGGCTCGCCGTCGTCGCTCGCCTTCTGCACGGAGGCGTCGGCTCCGAGGACGTACGCGAAGCAGTTGTGGGAGGCGGTCGGGTGCTCCCTGCGGATCCGCGCGACGAACTCCTGCGCCTCGCGCTCGTCGGCGACGGGCGCGAGCGCGCAGAGGAAGCGCGAGCGGTTGATCTCGGTCTCGTGCACACCCTCGCGGGCCAGCGTGCGGTACTGCTCCTGCATCCGACCAGCGTACGGGCCGTCCGGCCCGGCCTGGTCGGCACGGCGCCCCTAGGGGAGATCTCAGGGCCGCCGGGACGCACGTACGGGAATCCCGGCCCGCCGCGCCTCGTTCTTCTCATGGACGGACCGCACCGACGAGAGGCAGCAGAGCGATGAGCGTAGACACCACGACCACGGACCCCGCCGCGTACTCCGCGTCGGAGGCGGTGCGGCGGATCCTGACGTCCACGGGCGACACCTGGGCGGTGGTCGGCCTCTCGTCGAACCGGTCCCGTGCCGCGTACGGGGTGGCGGCCGTCCTCCAGCGTTTCGGCAAGCGGATCGTCCCGGTGCACCCGAAGGCGGAGACGGTCCACGGCGAGCGGGGTTACGCCTCGCTGGCCGACATCCCGTTCCCGGTCGACGTCGTGGACGTCTTCGTGAACAGCGAGCTGGCGGGGGCCGTCGCCGACGAGGCCGTCGCGATCGGCGCCAAGGCGGTCTGGTTCCAGCTGGACGTCGTCGACGACGACGCGTTCGCCCGGACCCGCGGGGCGGGCCTCGACATGGTCATGGACCGCTGCCCCGCGATCGAGATACCGCGCCTGGGCTGAGCCCCGGCCGCGTCCTCAGCCGACGGGGACGCCGAGGCCCTCCAGGACGACGGCGCCGGGGAGTTGGGCGAAGGCCTTGCCGGGGAGGATGAGCTTGCCCCGGCGGCGGCCGCTGCCGACGAGGACCCACTCGGTGTCGACGACGGCGGCGTCGACGAGCAGCGGCCAGTCGGCCGGGAGGCCGAGCGGGGTGATCCCGCCGTACTCCATGCCGGTCTCGCCGGTCGCGGTGTCCATCGGCGCGAACGAGGCCTTGCGGGCGCCGAGGTGCTTGCGGACGAGGCCGTTGACGTCGACGCGGGCCGCCGACTTCACGAGGCACGCGGCGAGGGTGGTCGTCTCCCCGCGCCTGCCCGCGACGACCACGCAGTTGGCGGAGGCGTCGAGGAGTTCGGGCCCGTGGTGCTCCACGAAGACGGCCGTGTCGGCGATGACCGGGTCGGTGTCCACGTACAGCACCTGGTCGGCCGGGACGGGTCCCGTCCAGGCGCGGACGGCGGCGGCGACGGGGTCGGTCAGGAGGTCGAGGCAGTCGGGGGCGGGTCGGGCGTCGTCGAAGTCTCCGATGGGTGCGCGCATGCGCCTCACGCTAACAACCGCCGCCCGGTCCGGGGACGTCCGTCTCAGCGTACGGGCGACGGCTTACGGGCGGGGGCGTCAGCGTACGGGCGGGGGCGGGTGTCGGCGCACGGGCGGCGGGTGTCGGCGTACGGGCGGCGGGGGCGTCAGCGTACGGGTGGGATGGAGACGGCCATCGTCATCTCGACCGGCTCGTCGCCGTCGTTGCGGTAGGTGTGCGCGACGTTCGCCTCGAAGACGGCGGAGGTGCCGGCGGGCAGCGGGTGGTCCTCGCCGTCCACGACCAGGGTGAGCGTGCCGGCGGTGACGTGCAGCAGTTCGACCGTGCCCTCGGGGTGCGGGTCGGAGGCGGTGCCGTCGCCGGGCATGAGGGTCCAGGACCAGAGCTCCAGCGGGCCGCGGGCCTCCGTGCCGACCAGGAGGGTGGTGTGGCTGCCGGTGGAGGTGGACCACATCCGGACGGCCTGGCCGGGCGGGACGAGCCGGACCTGGGGGCCCTGCTCGTAGTCGAGGAGGGTCGTGATGGAGACGCCGAGGGCGTCGGCCAGCTTCACGGTGGTGCCGACGCTGGGGTTGGTCCGGGCCTGCTCGATCTGGATGATCATGCCGCGGCTGACGCCGGCGCGTGCGGCGAGCGCGTCCAGGGTGAATCCCCGCTCCTTGCGCCAGCGCTTCAGGTTCCGGGCGAGCGACTGCGTGAGCTGGTCGAGGTCCGACACATTCCGTCCAATATTCTGGATGACAGAGTTCAATGAACTGAACTACGGTGGGGTGCACCCGATTGTTCACTGCACTGTACTGCCGCACGCCCTTGCGAGGATCCATGACCGCCCTGTTCGCCCTGGCCACCAGCCTTCTCTGGGGCCTCGCCGACTTCGGGGGCGGACTCCTCACCCGCCGGATCCCCGCCCTCACCGTCGTCGTGGTCTCCCAGACCCTCGCGGTCCTCGTCCTGGGCACGATCGTCCTCGCGACCGGCGCCTGGACCGAGGCGGGACCCCAGCTCTGGTACGCGGTCGGGGCGGGCGTCGTCGGCCCGGCGGCCATGCTCGCGTTCTACAAGGCGCTCGCGCTCGGCCCCATGGGCGTGGTCTCCCCGCTCGGCTCCCTCGGCGTCGTCGTCCCCGTCTCCGTCGGCCTGCTCGTCGGCGACCGGCCGGGGCTGCTCCAGTTCGCCGGCATCGGCGTGGCGATCCTCGGCGTGGTGCTCGCGGGCGGACCGGAGCTGCGCGGGGCGCCCGTCCAGCGCCAGGCGGTCCTGCTGACCCTGGTCGCCGCCTTCGGCTTCGGCTCGGTGATGGCGCTCATCGCCGAGGCGTCCACGACCGTCACGGGCCTGTTCCTGGCCCTGTTCGTCCAGCGCGTCACCAACGTCCTGGTCGGCGGCGGAGCCCTGTACGCCTCGGTGCGCCGTGGCGGCCGCGCGCTCCCCGAGGGCGGGGCCCGGGCCGTCGGCGCCGCGATTCCGGCCCTCGCCTTCGTGGGCCTCGCGGACGTCGCCGCCAACGGCACGTACGCGATGGCCGCGCAGCAGGGCCCGGTCACCGTCGCCGCCGTCCTCGCCAGCCTCTACCCGGTCGTCACGGCCCTCGCGGCCCGCGGGGTCCTCAAGGAACGCCTCCGCGCCGTCCAGGCCGCGGGCGCGGGTCTCGCCCTGGTGGGCACGGTCCTCCTGGCGACGGGCTAGGGGGCCGGGGGTCGATCAAGACGGCACGGACTCGGAGCTGCCCGCGCGCTGGGCCTCCCAGACCGCCAGCGCCGCGAGCTGCTCCGGGGTGACGTGCTCCGGGATCGGGGTCGGGGCGGGGGTGCGGAGCGGGGGCTGCCAGCCGTTCTCCGGGTCCCAGCTGCGGACGACCTTCGCCGGGGCGCCCGCCACGACCGAGTGGTCCGGGACCTCGCCGCGCACCACCGCGCCCGCCGCGACGACGACGTTGCGGCCGAGGCGCGCGCCGGGAAGGACCACGGCGCCCGTGCCGAGCCAGCAGCCGGGGCCGATGGAGACGGGTTCCGAGCGGGGCCACTGGCGGCCGACGGGCTCGTCCGGGTCGTCGTAGCTGTGGTTCGTCGAGGTGATGTAGACGTACGGGCCGCAGTACGTGTCCGAGCCGATCGTCACCTTCGCGTCGGCGATGACGTGGCTGCCCCGCCCGAGGACGACCCCGTCCCCCAGGGACAGGACCGTGTCGGTCCCGAGGTCGAGGTCCGGCAGCATCCCCGCCGTCAGCGTGACCTGTTCGGCGATGATGCAGCACTCGCCGATCTCGATCCACGGCTCGCCGAAGACCGTGCCCTGCGGGAAGGCGAGCCGGGTGCCCGCGCCGAGGCGGCGGAACCGCAGCTTCCCGGGATGCTCGGCGGTGACGGAGCCGGCCTGCTGCACCCAGCGCCAGCCGCCCTGTACGGCACGGGCGAGGAGCCTGCGCCGCCAGGCGGCGAGGGATGAGAACGTGTTTCTGTTCCTGGGCACCCGGCCACCGTAGTCGGAGCCGTCGTACCTGATCAGTGCGGTGCGCTGTGATGTCCGTCATGAGCACGGCATAGGCTGCGGCCGGGGGCACCCCCGGGCGTGACACGACGGCTGACGATCCCAGGATCCGACGATCAGGAGCGAACCATGACAGAGGCGTTGATCAAGGGAGTGGGCGGCAAGGAGCCGCGGATCGACCCGACCGCCTTCACCGCCCCGACCTCCGTGGTGCTCGGCGAGGTCACGCTCGGCGCCCGCGCCGGCATCTGGTACCACGCGGTGCTGCGGGCGGACTGCGGTCCGATCGCGATCGGCGAGGACTCCAACGTCCAGGACAACTGCACGGTCCACGTCGACCCCGGCTTCCCCGTCTCGATCGGGGACCGGGTGACCGTCGGCCACAACGCGACCGTGCACGGCTGCGTGATCGAGGACGACGTGCTCGTCGGCATGGGCGCGACCGTCCTCAACGGGGCCCGGATCGGCGCCGGCTCGCTCGTCGCCGCCCAGGCGCTCGTCCCGCAGGGGATGGAGATCCCGCCGGGCTCGCTGGTCGCGGGGGTCCCGGCGAAGGTGCGCCGCCCGCTGACCGACGAGGAGAAGGCGGGGATCCGGCTGAACGCCGAGATGTACCTGCACCTCGCCAAGGTCCACGCCGAGGCCTTCGAGGACTGAGCTCCGACACGGCGGAGGGCGGCACCCGTCCGGGGTGCCGCCCTCCGCTCCGTACGCGTGCGGTCCGCGCTCAGTCCGTCGCGGGGACCGGCTCCGGCTCCGCGGCCTCGGCCCGCTGCGCCGCCGCCTTCCTGGCGCGGTTCCTGACGACCAGCATCGAGGCGACGCCGATCAGCACGGCGAGGACGAGGCCCAGCCAGGAGAAGCGCTTGAGCCAGGCCTCGGCGACGACGCCGACCGAGTAGATGACGGCCGTGGTGCCGCCGGCCCACAGGATGCCGCCGAGGACGTTGGCGATGAGGAACTTCCAGTACGGCATGTGCAGCACGCCCGCGAGCGGTCCCGCGAAGATGCGGAGGAGGGCGATGAAGCGGCCGAAGAAGACCGCCCACATGCCCCACTTCTGGAAGGAGCTCTCGGCGAGCCCGATGTTGGCCTCGCTGAAGTGCTTGGGGAACTTCCCGCCCAGCCAGGCGAGCAGCGGCCGTCCGCCCTTGCGGCCGATCGCGTATCCGATCGAGTCGCCGACGATCGCGCCGGCGGTGGCGCAGGCGCCGAGGACGTACGGATTGATGTCGCCGTGCTGCGAGGCGAGCAGCGCCGAGCTCACGAGCACGATCTCGCCGGGGAGCGGGATGCCCAGGCTCTCCAGCCCGATCACCGCCGCCACAAGGACGTAGACGGCGACCGCGGGGATCGTCTCCAGCCACTCCTGGACGTGCAACGCGCTTCCTCCCGTATCGGCTGCTCAGCTGCTCGATGGCCCGGACACACCTCGACGGGCACGCCGTCGAAGCCTACCCCGGCCGAGGGGACGGGGCCCTCGACGAGCACCGCCCCCCATACGGACGCCCCCGCACCCCGGAGGGTTGCGAGGGCGGCGCGCGGCGGCCGGAGGTCAGGCGTTCGGGCGCAGGGTCCAGACGACGGTCATCTCGCCGGTCACGGCGCCGTCCTCACGGGTGATGTCGATCCGCACCGGGAACTCCGGGCGCTGCCCGGCGTCGAGTTCGGCGACGACCTCGGCGGCGGGGCGGCCGAGGGTGGCGGTGGCCGTGACGACGCCCATGGCCAGCTTCTTGTAGCCGATCTCGGCCTTGACGGCGAGCGGGACGGCACGGCTCAGCTGGTCGCCGAAGGCGGCGAGCACGATGGCGCCGCTGGCGGACTCGGCGAGGGTGAACATCGCTCCGGCGTGCGGGCCGCCGACGTGGTTGTGGTAGGCGGGCTGGTCCGGGAGGCGCACGACGGCGCGCTCGGCGGTGGTCTCCAGGAACTCCAGGTTCAGGGTTCCGGCCATGGGGACCGTGGCGGCGAGCATCTCGCCGACGGACATCTGGTCTGCGCTCATGGACCGTGATGTTACCCACGAGTAGCAGCCTTGGCCATCCCCGTCCGCCCCCGGGCCGGGGGCGGGCGTGGTCGAGCGGCCCCCGCACCTCTATGGTTACTGGCCATGTGGCCAGGACAGCAGCCGCCCGGGGGCGAGCAGAACCCGCAGGACCAGAGTCAGAACCCCTACCAGCAGTCGGGGTACCAGCAGCCGAACCCGTATCAGCAGCCGCCGGCCCAGCCCGGGTACCCGCAGCAGCCGCAGACGCAGCCCGGCTATCCGCAGCAACCCGGCTATCCGCAGCAGCCGCCGACGCAGCCCGGGTACCCGCAGCAGGGATACGCCCAGCAGCCGGGTCAACCCAACCCGTACCAGCAGCCGACCGTGCCGCAGCAGTACGCGGTGCCCGGCCCCGGACAGCCCGGCGGGCCCGACGGCGGGAAGAAGAAGCAGACGACGCTCGTGGCGATCGTCGCCGCCACCGCCGTGGTCGTCGCGGCCGGAGTCACCGGTTTCCTCGTGCTCGGCAAGGACGACGACAAGAAGGACGTCGCCGACGACCCCAAGCCGCCCGTCACCGCCTCCGCGGACCCCTCGTCCGCCCCGGCGCCCACCCCGAGCCAGTCGATCGCCAACCCGCGCGACGGCGCGGCGCAGCAGCCGACGATCCCCGGCTGGAAGGTCGTCTACAACCCGAAGTACGGCACCCTCTTCGACGTCCCGCCGGAGTGGGAGGTGCACAAGCCGGGCTCGATCACCTTCTTCGAGGACGAGAAGAAGGGCGGCGGCGTTCCGCTGGTCACGATGTCCAGCCCCACGAGCCTCAAGACCAAGTGGTGCGCCTACGACGTCGACAAGAACGGCACCGACGAGACCTGGAGCCTGGCCACCGCCGGCACCAAGGGCGGTCAGGGCGCCAAGGACACCGCGGCCGCCGCGCGCGGCGAGGCCGGTACGTGGGTGTGGGGCGGCTACGCCCAGCACATGCCGCAGAGCACCATCAAGATCACCAAGCCCGTGCCGTACACCACGAAGTCCGGCCTCACCGGCAGCCTGGCGACCGCCACGGCGCCGGGCGTCAAGAAGCGCAACAAGTGCGAGACGGACGGCAAGTCCTACGCCTTCACCTTCAAGAACACGGCGGGCGACTTCTCGACCTGGGTGCTCTACGGGGCCGACGGCGTCAAGGACGAGCTGCCCGACGCCACGGTCCGGCAGATCCTCTCCACGGTCCGGCTCGTGTGGTTGTCGCGGTGGGCCTCGTGCAGTGGCGCCTGGGCTTCGATGAGGGACATGGTTCTCCCCTCGTTCCGGCGGGCCTGGATGCATCCGC
>NZ_JBEXSZ010000211.1:0-10419 GCF_040613865.1 Streptomyces sp. NPDC006197
GCGTACGTCGAGCAGGACCTCCACGAGATCTACCAGGGCGAGGTCCGCTACGCCCGCGACGCCTTCGAGGGCCTGCGCCTCATGGACGCCCTCATCGGCGTCAAGCGCGGCGTCCCCGGAGCCGTGCTCCCCGAGCTGAAGCAGCGCAGGGTCGCCAAGACCGCCACCGCCGCCCTCCAGGTCGACGAGCCGGAGCCCGGCGGCCGCTCCGACGTGGCCACCGACAACCCGGTGCCGACCCCGCCCTTCTGGGGCACCCGCGTCGTCAAGGGCATCCCGCTGAAGGACTACGCGTCCTGGCTCGACGAGGGCGCCCTCTTCAAGGGCCAGTGGGGCCTCAAGCAGAACCGGGCCGGCGACGGACCGGCGTACGAGGAGCTCGTCGAGACCGAGGGCCGGCCCCGGCTGCGCGGCTGGCTGGAGCGCCTCCACACCGAGAACCTCCTCGAGGCGGCCGTCGTCCACGGCTACTTCCCCTGCGTCTCCAAGGGCGACGACCTGATCATCCTGGACGAGGCGGGCAACGAGCGGACCCGGTTCTCCTTCCCGCGCCAGCGCCGGGGCCGCCGCCTGTGCCTCGCGGACTTCTTCCGCCCGGAGGAGTCCGGCGAGACCGACGTCGTCGGCCTCCAGGTGGTCACCGTCGGCTCGAAGATCGGCGAGGCCACGGCCAAGCTCTTCGAGTCCGACTCCTACCGCGACTACCTGGAGCTGCACGGCCTCTCCGTCCAGCTCGCCGAGGCCCTCGCCGAGTACTGGCACGCCCGCGTCCGCGCCGAGCTCGGCTTCGGCGGGGAGGACCCCGAGAACGTCGAGGACATGTTCGACCTCAAGTACCGGGGCGCGCGCTTCTCGCTGGGCTACGGAGCCTGCCCCGACCTGGAGGACCGCGCGAAGATCGCGGAGCTGCTCCGGCCGGAGCGGATCGGCGTCCACCTCTCCGAGGAGTTCCAGCTCCACCCCGAGCAGTCCACCGACGCCATCGTCATCCACCACCCGGAGGCGAAGTACTTCAACGCGCGGTGACCGCCCGGTGACGGCGCGGCGTAAATCCGCGCTTTCACGGTGATCGCGACGTACACTTGTCGGTCCAGTGCAGGCCGGTCTTCCTCCCCGTACCGGGGAGGGGGGCCGGCCTTCTCGTCCCTCCATGGAGGTGTCCGGATGACCAGTACGGTCCCCGCGTCCCTGTTCCGTACGAACGGCAGCTCCGCCCTGCAGGCGGTCTTCCTCGACATGGACGGGACCCTCGTCGACACGGAGGGGTTCTGGTGGGACGCCGAGGTCGAGGTCTTCGCCGACCTCGGGCACCGGCTGGACGAGGCCTGGCGGGACGTCGTGGTCGGCGGCCCGATGACCCGCAGCGCGGGCTACCTCATCGAGTCCACCGGCGCCGACATCACCCTCGAAGAGCTGACCGTCCTGCTCAACGAGAAGTTCGAGCAGCGCATCGAGCGGGGCGTCCCCCTCATGCCGGGGGCGGAGCGGCTGCTCACCGAGCTGGCGCGGCACTCCATCCCGACCGCCCTGGTCTCCGCCTCGCACCGGCGGATCATCGACCGCGTCCTCGCCTCGCTCGGCCGCGACCGCTTCGCGCTCACCGTCGCCGGCGACGAGGTCGTCCGGACCAAGCCGCACCCCGAGCCGTATCTGACGGCCGCCCAGGGCGTCGGGGCCGACCCCGCGCTCTGTGCCGTCATCGAGGACACCGCGACCGGCGTGGCGGCCGCCGAGGCGGCGGGCTGCCGGGTCGTCGCGGTGCCCTCCGTCGCCCCGATCGCGCCCTCCCCGGGCCGGGTCGTGGTCCGCTCGCTGGAAGAGGTCGACGTGCCGTTCCTGCGCACCCTGATCACGGGAATTTGAGCTTTCCCTGAGGAAAGCGATCCGGTTAAAGCGAACGGGCCATTCACCGAAAAGCGGCTACGTGACCTTGGTCACTCAGAGTGCCGGACGGTGGGTGGCCCGCTCCCGTTCCCTGCCTCAAAACCGGATGTTTCGTCGTCCCCTGTGTCCCGGTTGGGCAACCATCGTCCCCAACGTCCGGTGCATGGTTATCGAGACCGACGCATCCATGATCACTCTGCGATTACGCCCCTGTACGGCCCCGGTCAAGTGATACCGGCGCCGCCCACTAATCTTTCGCGAGTACTTCGCCGCATAACCGCGTGCACCGGCGCATACCCAAGTCGCCGTGAACACAGGACCGATCGAAACACCCGGCCCGATCGCTCCCGCCCCGACCGGGCGGCAGGCGGCGGAGTTCCCCTGACCGCTGTACTCCAGTGCCGGATGAGGAGATCGTCCCTGATGAACCGCAAGACCCTGGTGCTGCCGGCCGTGGCCGGACTGCTCGCCCCCCTGCTCGCCGCCTGCGGCGGAGCGGAGGACAGCCGAGCGATCACCGTAGGCACCACGGACCAGTTCATCGTCACCGAGGACGCCCCCGCCCCGTTCGACCCGGCCTACGCCTACGACACCGGTGCCTGGAACATCCTCCGTCAGACCCTCCAGACCCTGATGCACGTGCCCCGCGGCGGCGGCGAGCCCGTCCCCGAGGCCGCCCAGAGCTGCGGCTTCTCCGACAAGGCCAGCGAGAGCTACCGCTGCACGCTCCGCTCCGGCCTCACCTTCGCCGACGGGACCCCCCTCACGGCCGAGGACGTCAAGTTCTCCATCGAGCGCGTCCTGAAGATCAAGTCGGACAACGGCACGGCCGCCCTCCTCGCGAACATCGACGCCATCGAGACCCAGGGCACCGACGGGATCGTCTTCCACCTCAAGACCCCCGACGCCACCTTCCCGTACAAGCTCTCCACCCCCGTCGCCGGCATCCTCAGCAAGAACAAGTACGCCGCCGACAAGCTCCGCGACGGCTTCGACGTCGACGGCTCAGGCCCGTACACCATGAAGGCCGAGCACGAGGGCGACAAGGCCACCCGCTTCGTCTTCACCAAGAACCCGGCGTACAAGGGCGACGTCACCCTGCGCAACGACAAGGTCGAACTGCGCCCCTACGCCGACGCCGACGCCATGGGCAAGGCCCTGGAGCGCAAGGACATCGACATGATGGCCCGCTCCCTGTCGCAGAAGCAGATCAAGGACCTCACCGAGACGCCCAAGGAGCACATCCGCGTCACCGAGGTCCCCGGCCTCGAGATCCGCTACCTCGGCTTCAACACCAAGGCCCCCTCCGTCCAGGAGAAGGCCGTCCGCCAGGCCATGGCCGCCGTCGTCGACCGGGGCGCCCTCGTCAGCCTCGTCTACGGCCCCACCGCCGAGCCGCTCTACTCGCTGATCCCCTCCAGCATCACCGGCCACGCCACCCCCTTCTTCGACGAGTACGGCGAGCCCGACCCCGCCCGCGCCGCCAAGCTCCTCAAGGACGCGGGCGTCAAGACCCCGGTCAAGGTGACCCTCAACTACACCACCGACCACTACGGCGCCGAGACCGCCAAGGAGTTCGAGGCCCTCAAGAACCAGCTCGACGCCAGCGAGCTCTTCGACGCCGAGGTCCACGGCACCGAGTGGTCCACCTTCCGCACGGCCCAGAAGCGCGGCGACTACGCCGTCTACGGCCTCGGCTGGTTCCCGGACTACCCGGACCCGGACAACTACATCGCGCCGTTCCTCGACAGCGACAACTTCCTCAACACCCCCTACGTGAACAAGACCGTCCGCGAGAAGCTCATCCCGCGCTCGCGCCGCCAGGCCGACCGCAACGCCGCGAGCCCCGTCTACGCGCAGATCCAGAAGATCGTCGCCAAGGACGTCCCCGTCCTGCCCCTGTGGCAGGGCAAGCAGTACGTCGCCGCCCGCGACGACCTCAACGGAGTCGAGTACGCCCTCAACACCTCCTCCGACCTGCTGCTGTGGGAACTGGGCCGCGGCACCGCCTGACCCCTTCGTTGTCCCGGCCGCGCGCCCCTGCGCGGCCGGCCTGACAAGAGATCAAGAGGCAAGTTCTGTGAAGGCACGAAACAAGTGGCTGACGGCCCCCCTCGCCGCCGGTCTGTCCGCCGCCCTCCTCAGCGGCTGCGGCACCGAGCAGGGAGGCGGCTCCGGCGGTTCCGGTGGCGGCATACGCGTCGGCATGTCCGACGAGATCCTCGCCACCGACCCCGCGGCCGGTTACGACCCCGGCTCCTGGCTGCTGTTCAACAACGTCTTCCAGTCCCTCCTCGCCTTCCCGAAGGGCGGCTCCGAGCCGGAGCCCGATGCCGCCGACAAGTGCGCGTTCTCCGGGGGCAGCAAGGTCTACACCTGCACCCTGCGCGACGGCCTCACCTTCTCCAACGGCAACAAGCTCACCTCGGAGGACGTCAAGTACTCCTTCGAGCGAGCCCTCAAGATCGCCGACCCCTCCGGCCCGGCGCCGCTGCTCGCCACCATCGACACCATCGAGACCCCCGACGAGCGGACCGTCGTCTTCCGCCTCAAGGTCCCGGACGCCACCTTCCCCAGCAAGATCGCCTCCGGCGCCGGCTCCATCGTCGACCACCGCGACTACCCCGCCGACGCGCTCCGCACCGACGGCAAGGCCACCGGCTCCGGCCCGTACAAGCTGGACTCGTTCAGCGACACCGAGGCTGTGTTCTCCGCCAACCCCGGCTACAAGGGCAACGCCAAGCCCAAGAACAGCGCGGTCACCCTCAAGCTCTACCGCGGCGACCGCGAGGCCCTCGCCAAGGCCTTCACCGACGGCGCCGTGGACGTCGCCTACCGAGGCCTCTCCGCCGACGACATCGCCGCCCTCGAGAACTCCGCCACCACGGCCGACAAGGGCATCGAGGTCATCCCCGGCAGCAGCGCCGAGGTCCAGCACCTCGTCTTCAACATGAAGGACCCGGTCGTCGGCAAGCTCGCCGTCCGCAAGGCCATCGCCCACCTCGTCGACCGCGAGGCCCTCGTCGAGCACGTCTACCAGTCGACGGCCACCCCGCTCTACTCGATCGTCCCGGCCGGCATCGCCGGACACAACACCGCCTTCTTCGACGCCTACGGCACCCCCGACAAGGCCAAGGCGAAGAAGGCCCTCCGCTCCGCCGGCATCACCGGCAAGGTGAAGCTCACCCTCTGGTCCACGCCCAGCCGCTACGGCCCGGCCACCGACCAGGAGCTCAAGGCCATCGCCGAACAGCTCAACGCGAGCGGCCTCTTCGACGCCGACGTGAAGTCCGTCGCCTACGAGCAGTACGAGAAGGACATCGCCGCCGGCAAGTACGGCGTCTACGTCAAGGGCTGGATCCCCGACTACCCCGACGCCGACAACTTCACCAGCCCCTTCTTCGGCGAGGGCAACGTGCTCGGCAACCACTACGAGAACAGCACCATCACCGGCACCCTCCTCCCGGAGACCGCCGCCATCGCCGACCGCGCCGCCACCGTCGACCAGTACGGACGCCTCCAGGACCTCGTCGCCGAGGAGATCCCCGTCCTGCCGCTCTGGCAGGGCAAGCAGTACGCCGTCGCCCGCGAGGACGTCACCGGCCTCGAATGGACCCTCGACGCCTCGACCGTCTTCCGCTTCTGGGAGATCCGCAAGGGCTGACACCGAGGGCCGACGCCTCCCGCACGCACGAGGGCCCGGTACGCACCACGCGCACCGGGCCCCGCCGCTCCCGCGACTACTGGCCGCCGGCCCCCGGCCGCACCAGACCGCTCTCGTACGCGTACACCGCGGCCTGCACCCGGTCCCGCAGCCCCAGCTTCGTCAGCACATGGCCCACGTGCGTCTTCACCGTCGTCTCGCTGACGAACAGGTCCGCCGCGATCTCCGCGTTCGACAGGCCCCGCGCCACCAGCTTCAGCACCTCCACCTCACGGTCGGTCAGGGTGTTCAGCGTGTCCGGCACCTGCTCCTCGCCCGTCGGCAGATGCGCCGAGTACTTGTCGAGCAGCCGGCGCGTGATCGACGGCGCCAGCATCGCCTCGCCCGCCGCCACCACACGGATCGCCTGCACCAACTCGTTCGCCGGAGCGTCCTTCAGGAGGAAGCCGCTCGCCCCCGCCCGCAGCGCCTCCACCACGTACTCGTCCAGGTCGAAGGTCGTCAGGACCAGCACCTTCGCCGGACCGTCCCGCCCCGGACCCGTGATCTGCCGGGTCGCCTCCACCCCGTCCATCCGCGGCATCCGGATGTCCATCAGGACCACGTCCGGCTGCAGCGCGCGCACCTGCTCCTGCGCCTGCAGACCGTCCCCGGCCTCACCCACCACCGCGATGTCCTGCTCCGCCTCCAGGATCATCCGGAAGCCGGTCCGCAGCAGCGGCTGATCGTCGACCAACAGGACGCGGATCGTCACAAGGGCTCCTTCACGGGGCTGGACTCACGAGGTGCGCCCGCGCCGGCGCGGGCTGTGCTCAGGAAGACGGCTGGGCCGGGTCCATTCTGCCCTGCCCCGATTCACCCGACTCCGGCGGGCGCGCGGAAACGATCTTCAGGGGATAGACCGGGGGAGTCCCCCCGAACTCCGGACAGACCGCCTGATGGTCACACCAGCCGCACAGCTTCGTCGGCCGCGGCCGCCAGTCACCCGACTCCGTGGCCAGCCGGATCGCGTCCCACAGCGCCAGCAGCTTCCGCTCCACCCGCAGCAGATCCGCCTCCACCGGGTCGTACGTCAGCACCTCCCCGCTGCCCAGGTACACCAGCTGCAGCCGCCGCGGGATCACCTTCTTCAGCCGCCACACCACCAGCGCGTAGAAGGTCATCTGGAACAGCGCGCCGTCCCGGTACTCGGGCCGCGGCGCCTTCCCCGTCTTGTAGTCGACGATCCGCACCTCGCCCGAGGGCGCCACGTCGACCCGGTCGATCACCCCGCGCAGCCGCAGCCCCGAATCCAGCTCCGTCTCCACGAACAGCTCACGCTCGGCCGGCTCCAGACGCGTCGGGTCCTCCAGCGTGAACCACCGCTCGACCAGCCCCTCCGCCTCGCCCAGCCAGCCCGCGAGCCGCTCCCCGTCCGGATCCTCCGCGAACAGCTCGGCCAGCTCCGGCTTCGACCCGAGGAGACGCTCCCACTGCCCCGGCACCATCGACCTCGCCCGCGACGCCGTCCGCTCCGCCGCCGGATCGTCGAAGAGCCGCTCGAGCACCGCGTGCACCAGCGTGCCCCGCGTCGCCGCCGCGCTCGGCTTCTCCGGCAGCCGGTCGATCACCCGGAACCGGTACAGCAGGGGACACTGCATGAAATCGCTCGCCCGCGAGGGCGACAACGACATGGGCGCCCGGGGCTCCGCCGGCACCTGCTCGCTCGTACTCATGACAAGACCCTACGACCCGCCGCCGACAGCGGGCGGAATACCATCGACCCGGGACCCCGTCGCACTGCATGATCGAACCGTGACGCACCGACGCGGGTCACACCACGCGACGAAAGGAACCCGTGAACCAGGACGAGCCCAAGCCGCAGCGGACCGAGGAGCCCGGAGGCGGGATCCTCATGGGACGGCCCTTCGGCGTGCCCGTCTACGTCGCCCCCAGCTGGTTCGTCGTCGCCGCCCTCATCACCTGGGTCTTCGGCGACCAGATCGACCGCGTCCTGCCCGAGCTCGGCGCCGCCCGCTACCTCGTCTCCCTCTTCTTCGCCGTCGCCTTCTACGCCTCCGTGCTCGTCCACGAGCTCGCCCACACCCTCGCCGCGCTCCGCTTCAAGCTCCCGGTGCGCCGCATCCAGCTCCAGTTCTTCGGCGGCGTCTCCGAGATCGAGAAGGAGACCGAGACCCCCGGCCGCGAATTCGTCCTCGCCTTCGTCGGCCCCCTGCTCTCCCTCGTCCTCGCCGGCGCGTTCTACCTCTCGCTGTACGCCGTCGAGCCCGGCACCGTCCCCGGCGTCCTCCTCGGCGGCCTGATGATCTCCAACCTGATCGTCGCCGCCTTCAACCTGCTCCCCGGCCTCCCCCTCGACGGCGGCCGCATGCTCCGCGCCGTCGTCTGGAAGATCACCGGCAAGCCCATGAGCGGCACCGTCGCCGCCGCCTGGGTCGGCCGCGCCCTCGCCGTCCTCGTCCTCGTCGGCCTGCCCCTGCTCACCCGCACCGGCCTCCTCGGCAACTCCACCGACGACATCAGCGGCTTCGAGACCGTCACCGACGCGCTCCTCGCCGCGATCCTCGCCGCCATCATCTGGACCGGCGCCGGCAACAGCCTCCGCATGGCCCGCCTCCGCGAGCACCTCCCCGAGCTCCGCGCCCGCGCCCTCACCCGCCGCGCCATCCCCGTCGAACCCGTCACGCCCCTCTCCGAAGCCCTCCGCCGCGCCAACGAGGCGGGCGCCCGCGCCCTCGTCGTCGTCGACGCCACCGGCGAACCCACCGGCATCGTCCGCGAGGCCGCCATCGCCGCCGTGCCCCAGCACCGCCGCCCCTGGGTCGCCGTCAGCACCCTCGCCCAGGACCTCACCGACGGCATGCGGGTCCCCGCCGAACTCACCGGCCAGCCCCTCCTCGACCACCTCCGCGCCAGCCCCGCCACCGAGTACCTCGTGGTGGAGGACACCGGCGAGATCTACGGGGTCCTCGCCACCACCGACGTCGAGCGGGCCTTCGTCCGGGCCATGGCACGACCGTCTTCGTAGGGCCGGTATTGTTGTTCACATGTCCGAACCGACCGGTGCCGCCCGCCGACGCGGGCCCTTCAAGGTCGGGGACCAGGTTCAGCTGACCGACCCCAAGGGCCGTCACTACACGTTCACGCTCGAAGAGGGAAAGAACTTCCACACCCACAAGGGTTCTTTCCCGCACGACGAACTGATCGGCGCCCCCGAGGGCAGCGTTGTCCGTACCACCGGAAACGTCGCCTACCTCGCGCTGCGCCCCCTGCTCCCCGACTACGTCCTGTCCATGCCCCGCGGCGCAGCCGTGGTCTACCCCAAGGACGCGGGGCAGATCCTGGCCTTCGCCGACATCTTCCCCGGCGCCCGCGTCGTGGAAGCCGGAGTGGGCTCGGGATCGCTGAGCAGCTTCCTCCTGCGCGCCATCGGAGACAGCGGCATGCTGCACTCCTACGAGCGCCGCGAGGACTTCGCCGAGATCGCCAAGGGCAACGTCGAGCGCTACTTCGGCGGCCCCCACCCCGCGTGGCAGCTGACCGTCGGCGACCTCCAGGACAACCTGTCCGACACCGACGTCGACCGCGTCATCCTGGACATGCTCGCCCCCTGGGAGTGCCTGGAGGCCGTCTCCAAGGCCCTCGTCCCCGGCGGCATCCTCTGCTGCTACGTGGCGACCACCACCCAGCTCGCCCGCACCGTGGAGTCCATCCGCGAGTTCGGCTGCTACGCCGAGCCGCAGCCCTGGGAGTCCATGATCCGCAACTGGCACGTCGAGGGCCTCGCCGTCCGTCCCGATCACCGCATGATCGGCCACACCGGCTTCCTCGTCACCGCCCGTCGCCTCGCGGACGGGGTCGAGCCCCCGATGCGCCGCCGCCGCCCCGCCAAGGGCGCCTACGGCGAGGACTACGAGGGTCCCAACAAGAGCTGAGTCCCGAGACCGGGCCGAACCCCGGTACCGAGGGCTGACGTTCCGACATTCAGACCGCGCCGCCGTCGAGTTCCCGCCCACGCGGGAGAACTCGTCGGCGGCGTCCTCATGTTGTCCGCCGCTCCAGAGGGCGGGCCCACAGCTCCAGGGAGCAGGCCCACCCCACCTGTTCCGTCCCCCTGTGACGTATGGCACGATGCCGGGAACCCCGTCGCACCGCCCCACAGGAGACGTCTCGCGTGCAGCCCTCCGCCGCCCCGGACCTCGCGGACCTCGCCCACACCCACGCCCGGCCGGCCCACTGGCTGGCCACCGCCACCGCGACCGCCGCGGTCGTCGCCCTCGCCGGACTGCTCCAGCCCGGCCCCGCCGGAGCCGGCACCGTCCCGGCCGCCGCCCCGGGCCCGGCGCCCGCCCCCGACGCCGCCGCGGTCTCCTACCCCCTGGAATGCGGGGGAGGCCCCCATACGGTCGCGAAGCAGGTCTCCGGAGACCTCGACGGCGACGGGAACCCCGAGACCGTTGCGGTCGTGCACTGCGAAGCCGGCTCCGGCACCCCGCCGAGCGGCGTCTACGTCCTCACCCGCGGGAAGGGGAACGGCACCCCCGCGCGCGTGGTCGCCACGCTCGTCGCACCCGAGCAGCACCGGAACGTCACCGAGCTCGCCGTACGCGACGGAGCCGTGCGCGCCACCCTGCTCGGCTACTCGTCCCCCGACGTGCCCAGCTGCTGCCCCGACGAGAAGGAGCAGGCCAGCTGGCGCTGGCAGGGCGGCGCCTTCGTCCGCGGCGACCGGACCGACGCCTAGGGGGCGTCTTGCCGATCAGGCCGGGCTCGCGGCGTCTGGCACCGCGCCTCGCCGCGTTGTCGTCGGTCGACAACGCTCCTTCCCCAAGTTCTCGGCTTCGCTCGAACAGGGGAGACCCCACTGCCTC
>NZ_JBEXSZ010000212.1:0-10337 GCF_040613865.1 Streptomyces sp. NPDC006197
GTGGACGCAGTGGCCGGCCGTCCAGACCAGGTTCGACTTCCCGGGGCGGCGCGGGTCCTTCACGATGGTGCCGGAGCAGACCATGTGGCCCTCGGACGGACAGGCGACGCTGCTGGGCGGTGTCCACCAGGGCGAGGCGGCGCCCGGGCCCCGTTCACGGGTCGGGTCGGACGGACACCTGTCCGTGGGACCGGAGACGCTGGTAGGGGCGGAACGGCGGCTGGACGCGCCGGAGGGGCCGGAGGCCCCGGAAGGGGCGCGGGACCGCCTCAGCGCGTATCTCGTCGATCCCGACGGAGTCCGGTCCCCCGTGCTCGTCGCCGCCGAGTCGGGGGCCGCGACGCTGCGGGTGTGCGACATCAGCCAGGACGCGCGGTTCGCCCTGGTGCGCCGGGGTCCACGCGGCCGACGGGAGGCGGCGGTGGTACGCATCGCCGACCTCACGACCAGGTCGGTCCTGCGGGTCGGCGATGGGGATCCCTGGATCGGCAGGTTCTCGCCGGATGGGCGCACCCTGTGGTTGCGGAGCGACCACGAGCGGGAGTTCGCCGCCCTGCTCGCGGCCGTCCTGGACGATGACGGCGGCCGCCTCGGCCTGTCCGTGGTGGTGGAGCGGGAGGGCTGCGACCTGGAGCTCCTCGCGTTCACCGAGGACGGCCGCACCGCCGCGCTCGCGTGGAACGTGGGGGGTGCCGGTGAGCTGCAGACCTTGGGCCTCCCGGCGGGCGGGCCGATGCTCGGCGGGGCGGCCACGGGGACGACGCCGCCCCGGGACGTGCCCCTGCCGCACGAGGTGGTCACGCGGATCACCCGGGCCGGGCCGAGCGGAATGGTGCTCTCCCTGTCGGGCTCGCAGCGCCGCCCCGGAGTGTGGTGGGTGCCGCCGGGGGCTCCGTCGGCCCGCACACCCTGGTCGTCCCGGGACGAGGACGCCGTACCGCCGGGCAGGCCGCCCGTGCGGCCCGTCCCGCTGCGGCCCGTCGCCCGCGACGGACTGCGGCTGGGCGGGTGGTACTACCGGGCACCGGGCCGCGGCGCCGACCGCCCGGCACCGTGCGTGATCCACCTGCACGGGGGCCCCGAGGAGCAGGAGCGGCCCGTGTTCGACCCGCTGTACCACGAGCTGCTCGGCCGGGGTCTGGACGTCTTCGCGCCCGACGTCCGGGGCTCGTCCGGCTGGGGTCGGTCGTTCGTGGACGCCGACCTCGGGACGGGACGGTTCGCGGCGATCGACGACGTCGCCGACTGCGCGGCGCACGTGGTGCTCACCGGCCGTGCCGACCCGACGCGGCTCGCGGTGATGGGGCGCTCGTACGGCGGCTATCTCACGCTGGCCTCGCTCGTATGGCATCCCGAGCTGTTCCGTACGGGCGTCGCGGTCTGCGGGATGTCGGACCTGGCGACGTTCTTCGCGGGAACCGAGCCGTGGATCGCGGAGTCGGCGGCGCACAAGTACGGCCATCCGGTGCGCGACCGGGAGCTGCTGCGTGCGCTGTCGCCCATGAGCCGTATCGACGAGCTGCGCGTACCGCTGCTCGCGGTGCACGGTGAGCACGACACCAACGTCCCGCCGGGGGAGTCGGAGCAGGTGGTGCGCGCCGCGCGGGAACGGGGGCTGCCCGCCGAACTGCTGATGCTCCGCGACGAGGGCCACGAGTTCCGCCGGGCGGACAACCGGCGCCTGTTCCGCCGCTCCGCCGCCGACTGGATGGAACGCCACCTGAGCGGCTGAGCGGACCCGGGGCTCGCAGCGTACGCCCCTTCGCGTGAGGTGACAGTGTGGCGACCTGCCCCGCCTGGTTCATCCCGCTTTGCAGGGGTATGCACGAGAGTATGATCACTATTGGGGTCGAGGAAGAGTACCTGCTGCTCGATCCGGACACGTGCCTGCCGGTGCCGCTCGCAGATCGGGTGCGGGCGGCGGCCGGTCTGGGGCCGCTCGTGGAGGGCACCGAGATCCAGTCGGAGCTGCTGCAGGCGCAGGTGGAGGTCGCCACACCCGTCTGCACCGATCTGGAGGAGGTCGGCGGTCACCTGCTGCGACTGCGGCACGCGGTCGGCACGGCGGCGGAGCGGAACGGCTGCCTGCTCGCCGCCTGCGCGACGGCCCCTTACCGGGAAGCGGCCCCCGTCCCGGTCACCCGCAAGGCGCGCTACCTGGCGATGCGCTCTCAGGCTCCACAGCTGGTGGCGGAGCAACTGGTCAACGGGATGCACGTGCACGCGGCCGTGCCGGACCGGGAGATGGGCGTCGCCGTCCTGAGCCGTATCCGCGTCTGGCTGCCGACCCTGGTGGCCATGTCCGCGAACTCGCCGCTGTGGGACGGCGCCGACACCGGCTTCGCGAGCTGGCGCACGGTGATCTTCGGCCGCTGGCCGGTCAGCGGACCGCCGCCCCGCTTCACCTCGCTGGAAGACCACGAAAGACGCGTCCAGACACTCCTCGACACCGGCGTCATCACCGACACCGGCCAGTTGTACTGGCAGGCCCGCCTGTCCGACCGCTACCCGACGGTCGAGGTGCGCTGCGCGGACGTCCAACTGCGCGCGGACACGGCGGTCATGTTCGCCGGCATCGTCCGCGCGCTGACCGCCACCGCCATACGCGACGAGAAAACGGGCGTGCCGCTTCCGGAATGTCCGACCGAACTGCTGCAGGCGGCGAACTGGCATGCCGCGCGGCACGGGCTGAGCGGGCTCCTGGTCGACCCGGCCGGCCGGGCGCGCCGGGCGGGCGACGTGATCTGCATGCTGCTCGACCACATCGGCCCCGCCCTCGACGAGGCCGGGGACACCCGTGAGGTGACCTCGCTGGTGCACCGGCTGCTCCAGGAGGGCACTCCGGCGGACCAGCAACGCCGCGCACTGGCCGAAGGCGGACTACCGGGCCTGACCGAGCTGATCACCAGAGAAACGGTCGCTCCCTGAGACGATCGGCGTGATCAGTCGGATGCCCGGTCTTCCCTCACGCGGCGCGCCGCGCACGGTGAATTGGCGGGGAGGCACCCGCGTGCTGCGGTGTCGGTCGGTGGACCTGCCGGTGCGCGAGGCGTACCTCGACGCCGGCCCCGGCAGCGCGGAAGGAGAGCCCCCCCGACCGGTCCCCGTCCACCCCTGACCCGTCTCCTCGCCTCGGACCATGACCCGGGCACCCGCCGGGCCATCCGCGTGTGAAGTTTGAGTGGGAAGCCCCGCCCGCCCACCATGGGGGCATGAGCCACGGATTCGAGACCCGCATCCTTGACATCACCACGGGGACATCGGAGACGGTCTACGACCTGACCCGGGAGTGCTCCTCTTTCCTGGCCGAGGTGGCCCAGGGCAGAGACGGGCTCCTGAACGTCTTCACCCCGCACGCGACCATGGGCGTGGCGTTGATCGAAACGGGCGCGGGCAGCGACAGCGACCTTCTGGCCGCCCTGCACCAGCTCCTCCCCGCGGACGAACGTTGGCAGCACCGCCATGGAAGCCCGGGGCACGGCCGTGACCACGTGATGCCGGCCATCGTGCCGCCCCATGCGACGATCCCTGTGATCGGCGGCGAACTGGCGCTGGGCACCTGGCAGTCGGTATGTCTGGTGGACACCAACAAGGACAACCCCGACCGTCAGGTGCGGCTGAGCTTCCTGGGCTGATCGAGCCGATCCAGATCGTCGTGGGTGTGGCCGCTGATTCTCCTTACGCTCCGGCGAACCGGGAGAAAGGTGCGCGGTACCACCATGGACGAGATCGACCGGCCGTAGGACGGCTGCGGAAAGTGCCTGCTCGGAGTACGCCGGCTGTCGCGGGTCAAGGCCGCCACGACCTCGCCCGAGCGGCAGCGCGAGGACGTGCCGGCCGCGGCGGCTGCCGGTGGGCACACATCATCGACTGGGCGGATGGCTGGGAGGTGGCCGGCGCCACCGACCCGATGCCCCGTCCCAAGCTCGGTTCGCGGCTGCGCGATGAGCGGGGCAAGTACGACGGGCTCGTCGCCGCGGCCGTCGACCGGCTCGGCCGCGACGTGGTCGACTGCCTGAACACCGGCTACAAGATGCGCGACGAGGGCAAGCTCCTCGTCACGTACGGGCACGAGGGTGTCTGGAACCTCGATGACCCGAACAACGAGAACCGCTTCACGATGGAGGCCTAGGGCGCGCAGATGGAGCTGGGCGCCATCCAACGGCGCAACCGCGACGCCACCAAGAAGATCCGAGCTGCGGGCCGCCCTGAGGGCAAGCCGTCGTACGGCTTCCAGTACGTCCGCGCCGTGCCGAACGGCCGCGTCGACCGCGTCGAGCTCTACCCGCACGCGGCCGAGGTCCTTCGGACTGTCGCCCGCCGCAATCCTCGCCGACCCCGAGACCGTGTCGGTGAGCAGCGAGACCGCTCGTCTGAACCGACTGGGCGAGCTGTCGCCGGCCGCGGCGACTTCGAGCGGGTTCTGCGCCAGGCCCTCGCCGACCACCAGCCCGACGGCCAGTTCACCGAGACCGTCCGCACCAAGCCCTTATCGCCGCCCGCCCGGCTTGACCGCTGCGCGTTCAGCCGGCGTGGCGGAAGCGGCGGCGGTACTCGCTGGGGGTGAGTCCGAGGCGCTTGCGGAAGACCCGTATGAGGGTGTCGGTGCTGCCGAACCCACACGCCGTGGCGATCCGGGGGAGTGTCTCCTCGGTGGCTTCCAGGCGGTTGCGGGCGAGCTCGATTCGCGCGGTCTCGACGTAGGCGGCCGGGGTCATGCCGGTCTCTTCCTTGAAGATGCGGGTGAGCTGGCGCTCGCCGATGTGGGCGTGGGCGGCGAGTTCCGTCATGGTGATCTTCTGGTGCAGGTTCGTGGTGACGTAGTGCCGGAGGTCGTCCATGCGGCGGCTGGTGTAGGCAGGTTCGATCGGCACGGAGAACTGTGACTGTCCGCTGGGGCGCTTGAGGTACATGACGAGCTGGCGGGCGACGCCCATGGCGGCGTGCTCGCCGAAGTCTTCGGCGACGAGGGCCAGGGCGAGGTCGAGGCAGGCGGTGATGCCGGCTCCGGTCCAGACGTTGCCCTGCCTGATGAAGATCGGGTCGGGGTCGACGTCGACGCCCGGGTAGCGGGTGGCGAGCTGTCGGGCGGTCGACCAGTGGGTGGTGACCCGCTTGCCTTCGAGGAGGCCGGCTTCGGCGAGGAGGTGTGCGCCGACGCAGACGGAGGCGACGCGGCGTGAGCGGTAGGCGAGCCTTCGGACCCAGGCGACTACGGCGGGGTCGATCACTGGGTGTATGCGGTGTTCGCGGTCGATGGTGACGGATCCGGGCACGATGAGGGTGTCGATGCGCCGTTCGGCGATGTCGGAGAATGCGACGTCCGGTATGAGGCGGACGCCTGCGCCGGTGGTGACGGGGACGAGGGTTTCCGCGGCGAGTTGGACCCGGTATCCGGGGTCTTTCTTCAGGTCACGGCCCAGGAGGGCGAAGACTTCTGGTGGGCCGGTGACGTCGAGGAGGTCGACGCCGTCGAAGATCATGATCGCTACGAGTCTGGACCCCTGCATGTCCGGAATCCCCCATTCCGCTAGGTGTCGTGTCGGTTTCTGCAACTTATCCGACAGGGGTTCGATTCAGCCAGCCCCTACGGTGGGGAACGTAACTCGCCGCGCACGGTGCCGAGTTAAACCCTCGATCTTTGAACCACCCACAGGAGAAGCACACCCATGCCGTCCACCACGCTCCGTGAGCTCAACCAGTTCGACCAGACCCCCGCCACCCTCGCCAACTCCACCGTCATCCTCGTGGACTACCAGAACACCTACACCCGCGGCGTCATGGAACTCGACGGCTGGCAGCCCGCGCTCGATGCCGCTGCCACCCTCCTCGCCAAGGCCCGCGAGGTCGGCGCCACCGTCATCCACGTCATCAACGACGGCGGCGAAGGAACCCCCTACGACATCCGCGCCGAGATCGGCCAGATCCACCCCGCCGTCGCGCCCATCGAGGGCGAGGCCACCATCGTCAAGACCGTTCCCGACGCCTTCCGCGACACCAACCTCGGCGACCTCGTCGACGCCGCCGGGAACAAGGACGTCGTCATCGCCGGGTTCATGTCCCACATGTGCGTCCTGTTCACCGCCCAGGGTGCGTTCCTGCGCGGCAACCGGCCCACCGTCGTCGCCGACGCCACCGCCACCCGCACCCTGAAGTCCGCGGTCGCAGAGGTCTCCGCCGAGCAGCTGCACCACGGCGCGCTCGCCACCATCGACGACCTCTGGGGTGTCGTCGTCCCCACCACCGCCGACCTCGGCTGAGCCATCCCCTGAACGTCGCTGCCGGACCCAACCCCCGGAACTCGCACTCCGGCCCGCGTGCCACCACACCCGGCACGCCCGGGCCCGGCAGCGACACCCCCCCACCCCGCACCACCCAGCACCCCGCACCACCGCTCTGGCTCACCCCCGGCCAGACCACGGGACCGCCACGCCCACACGGCACCCGCGCCCCCTCACCGGCGCACCACGGCCCCGCGCCTCGCTTCCCCCCACAACGGCACCACCGCACAGCCGCCCCCCAAGCCGGCCCGTGCGCCAAGGCCGCTCACGACCGACCCACCCATGGAAGCACCAGGGGAAAACTCATGACCACCCGCCGCAACTTCATCGGCACCGCGACCGCGATCGGCGCCGGAACTCTCCTCGCCACCGCGACCGCCACCTCGGCCTCCGCCGAAACCGCGCCCACGACCGACGGCGCTGCCCCCGCGATGACGAAGGGCGAGGCGCGCACCGCGATCCTGAACGTCAACGCCGGGATGCGAACCCGCTACAAGTCCCTCAAGGACGAACTCCAGAACAAGCTCTCCCCGGTCATCGTCGTGACCAACGGTCCCGAGGGCGGCACGTACTACCTGGTCGAGAACGGTGTCGTGGTCGAGCAGACCGCGCCGATCGACCAGATCTTCCAGCTGGCGAAGTCGATCGCCCACACCCCGCTCGGCACGTTCTCCGTCCTCGCCCGCTACCTCAACAAGCGCGTCCCCGACTGGCACCTCAAGGCCGGCGACATGGACGCCCACGACCTCGAATCCGTCGCCATGGTCGGCCCCGAGTCCACCGCCTGGGTCGACCCGCTGCGCCAGTGGCGCGACGTCCTGATCAGCGGCCGGAACGCCCTCAAGCCCGCCGGCCTGCCCGACAAGCTGGAGAAGTCCTCCCGCGCGATCCTCAACTCGCTGATCGACTTCTGCTCCATCGCCATCGACAACCGGTCGTTCACGATGAAGCAGTTCGAGGACGCCACCGGCGCCGTCTACGGCGACATACGCACGAACATGTCCTACGCCGCGAAGGTCCAGATCGACGCCGTCAACGCCCTCATGACCCGCTGGAAGAACCAGCTCGGCGCCCGCTGGAACGACGTCTACATAGCCGTGTTCTCCATGTGGACCACGTCGGTCGACAACCAGAACACCATCATCATCCGCCCCCACATGAACCCCGACCGCGCGGCGACGCACCTGATCGACATCATCAGCGACCAGCTGCCCGTCACCGACCCCGTGAACGTGGCGCTGGAGAACATCGCGCGCATCGTCCAGGACAACATCGCCGCGGAGATGGTGTTCTCCGCAGACCAGAAGGTCGCCTCCAGCCTGAAGGGCAAGCAGGACCTGCTGTCCGAGGAGATCCTCGGCCAACTCGGCGGCACCGCCGCCGCCCCCTCTGACACCGGCAGCACCGCGACCGCCGCCGCGTTCCTCACCGGCACCGCCGCCAAGACCGGCGGCTGCCCCCTCGGCCACGACACGGTCAGCGTCTGACCCAAGGACACCGTGTGCGGGCCGGGGACGGCCGGCCCGCACACGGCCCGTGAGACGGCGCCCTCCACACGGCCCACCCCACCCGGGGCAAGGCCCCTGACGGAGGGCGCCGTCTCCTCGTTTCCCGCCCGTGCCACGACCCGGCACCCGGGCCACCACATGCTTCACACCGGGGGAACACCCGCTATGCCCACCACCACGACCAGACGCCACGCCACCCGCATATGGATACTGCTCGGCCTCATCCTGCTCACCGTGAACCTTCGGGCCGCGATCACCTGCACCGGCCCGCTGCTCACCGACATCCAGCACACCCGCCACCTCACCGGCCTCCAGCTCAGCATCCTGACCACCCTGCCCGTGCTGTGCCTCGGTGCGTTCGCCGCATGGGTGCCGGCTCTCGCACGGCGTACCGGCACCGAGCCCGCGATCACCGGCGCGCTGCTGCTGATCGCCGTCGGCATCACCCTGCGCGGCCTGCCCTACACCACCGCCCTCTTCGCCGGGACGATCATCGCCGGCGCGGGGATCGCCACCGGCAACGTTCTCGTCCCCGCCGTCGTCAAGGAACGCTTCGCCCACCAGATCGGGCGGGCGACCGGCCTGGCGATGACCCTCATGGCGTCCAGCGGCGCAGTAGCCGCGGGCATAGCCGTGCCCGTCGGACGCCTCGCCGGATGGCAAGCGGCAATGGCCGTCTGGGCGGCGCCCGCCGCCGCCGGTGCCGCACTGTGGGCCGTCCTGGCCACACGCCACCACGACCCCGGCTTCGGCACCCAGCGCCCCGCGGCTGGCCGCCCCGAAGGCAGCCTGCTGCGGTCCCCGCTGGCGTGGGCGGTCGCCACCTTCCTCGGGATCGTCTCCCTCATGTTCTACGCGCTCGCCGCATGGCTGCCCGAGATCATGCAGGCCGACGGCTACAGCAGGACCACCGCCGGCGCGATGGTCTCCGTGATGCTCACCCTCGGCATCCCCATGGGCTACGTCATGCCGGTGATCGCCGCCCGCTTCCCGCAACAGCAGCCCCTCGTCCTCGCGCTGGCCGCCATCAAGATCACCAGCCTCGCCGGGATCCTCACCATGCCCTCGCTCGCGTGGATGTGGGTATGCATCCTCGGCCTCGCCACCGGCAGCGCCTTCCCTCTCGCCATGACCCTCCTCACCCTGCGCTCACCCAACCCGGCCGTCGCCGCACGCCTGTCGGGCATGGCGCAGACCTTCGGCTACCTCCTCGCCGGCACCGGCCCCGCCACCCTCGGACTCCTCCACACCCTCACCGACACCTGGCAGATCCCCCTCCTGCTGCTCCTCGCGCTCGTCGTCCCCGAAACCGCGGCCGGCCTGGTCGCGGCCCGACCGCTCCTCGTCGACGAGCCCACGCCCGCAGCAGCAGAACCGGCCCGGGAGAAGACCCGCGTCAGCTAGGGCACTCGGTGTGTGTTGTGGAGCGAAGGATGCCCTGCACCAGCCATCGCCTGACCAGCGAGAGGACTGAATCCCTGTGATCACCGCTGACGACTTCCTCACGCTTCTGGTGGATCGTGTGCCTGAGGCGAGACCGCTCGTGGAGGAGAGGTACGAGCTTCGGCCGGACGAGGCGCCGCCGACGACGGACACGGGCTTGGACCTCTACGGCGACCTGCTCCGTCTGCTGAACTGGCCAGTTCTGCAGCCTGCCTGGAGCAGGAGGTTCTCGACAGTGACCTGCTGCGACGGTGTTTCGACCTGGTAAAGGACATCTGCGACATCCCCCAAGAGCCCTCGCAGAGTTCCGTGTACTTCACGGTGCTGGAAGGTCTGCTCGAATCCCCTCGATATCCGGCGGCCGCGATCCCGTTCCTGAGGGGGAGTATTCGGGATCGAGTGTCGATCATGCTGGAGTATCACAAGGTGGAGGGGGACGAGCGCGGTCTTCCGCCCGTCTGACGAGACGCGAGGCGACGCCCGGAGAACCGGGCGCCACCTCGGCGTTTGCGCTGCTCCCCAAGAGATCGACAGCCGCAGGCGGCCCTCGGTTGATCGGACCCTCGATTCGCGGGTGTCGGTTTCTGGAGATTGCTCGACCTGGTGAGCAGGTGAATCAGGGGCTGTTTCCTGAGCAGCATCGAGGGAGACGGGAATGGCCCGTAATGCTGTGGCGAGCAAGCAGCTTGGCCAGGGCCGAACGACCGGCTGAACGGTCTCGGCTGCGGACACGCTGCCACCCCGCTGGGCTTCACCCCCTGCCTCTCCGCCCGCCGTTCGACGCCGCGGAGGCTGCGACGCCGGGTCGAGGCAACGTAGGCTCGGGGTTGCCCTAGCGGAGGCTGGTGGACACCAACAAGGACAACCCCGACCGTCAGGTGCGGTTGTCGTTCCTCGCGTAGCGGCTCGCTGCCGCATGGCTGTAGGTGGTGGTATCTGCGGCCGCACCAGCCGGCCGCCCGGCGCGTGGGCCTTGGCCACCATGGCGAAGAGCGGGTCCGCATGGCCGTGTGATCGCACACGTGGCCGCAACTTTCCGGCCGCGCTTTCGACAAAGGCCTACCGACCGATCGTTCGGCCAGTTGAGAGGCGGTGTTCCGGTACC
>NZ_JBEXSZ010000213.1:0-10335 GCF_040613865.1 Streptomyces sp. NPDC006197
GTGCCCCGCCGCAGAATCGGCTTCTGGTACCGCCTCGCGGCGGTCATCGCCAAACCCCCCCTGGTGGTTCTGTTCAAGCGGGACTGGCGCGGGGCGGGCCCCGGCCTTTTCCGGTCAGCCCTTCGGCTGCTCCCCGCGCGCGGGGACGGCCGCCTTGGCGAGCACGGCCGAGACCCCGAGGACCGTCCCCGTCCGCCCGGCCGACGTGTTCTCGGTGAGCACCGTGCGCTCACCGAGGAACGCCGACGTCGTCCGGTCGAAGATCCACTGGGTCTGCTCGCCGTGGGAGGTACGGGCCACGGCGACGCCCTCGCGCCCGGCCGCGTCCTTCGCGGACGGCAGCACGGTCACCCCGGGGATCCGCGCCGCCGCCTCGTACAGCGCGGCGGTGACCTCCGGCGGCGCCCAGGTCTCGGCGAGCAGGGTCCCGATCGCGGTGAACGCCCGCTGATCGGCGTCCCCCCCGTCCGCGCGCGTCTGGTCCCGGATCAGGCGCAGCAGCACCGCCGGATCCGTGGGAAGGGTCGCCACGTACGCGTGCGTCGGGTTCGTGACGGAGGGCGGCGCCGCGGCGGCGGTGGTCTTCCGGGGCGTGGCCCCGCGATGCTCCAGCTCGTACACGGGCAGCTCGACGCCGAGCTCCGTGTCGGCGGCACCGGGCTCGCGCAGCAGACCGGGCCGGCTGCCGTCGACGGAGAGCCACACCTCGCGCTGATGCGCGGGCGGCAGCGCGGCGGGACCGCCGACCGCGTCGCGCCCCGCGTGGGCGACGAGGCTCTTGACGTAGACGTACCCGCCGGGCCTGGCGTCCGGGGCGGGAGCGGAGGCCGCGGCGAGCGCGGCACCGGACAGGACCCGCACGGCCTCGGGTGAGGCGGGCTGCGCCGTTGAGACACGGCCCGGGGAACCGGCCGATCCGTCCTGGGGCGCGAGCACGGCGACGCCGGCGACGACCGCGCAGGCGGCCACCGGTGCGGCGATCCAGCCGAGCCGGAGCCCCTGGCGGGGACGGCGGGCGCGCACCGGGCGGGCGGTCGCGCCGTCCCCGTCGGCCAGGGCGGTCCGCAGGACGGCGTGCCTGAGGTGCTGGTTCCGCTCCACCGGCAGATCGGGCACCGGAGGCGGGGGCAGCAGCTCGGCGAGCTCGGCACGCAGGAGCTCGTCCGCGTCGGCGCGCGGCGGGCGGGGGGCGGAGGCGTTCATGCCTGGTTCTCCGAGGTGGGTCGGGGCGCGAGGGCCGGGCGGACGGTCGAGCGAACGGGGAGGGAGCAGGGCGCGGCGAGGGGGCCGGGTACGGCGCCGGACGGGGGCGTCGGCACCGCGAGGGCTCGGGGCACGGTTTCCGACGAGGGCGTCGACACCGCCGAGGGGTCGGGCACCGGTTCCGACACGGGCACCGCCGGAGCTGCGGGCACGGCGCTCGGCGACGACACCGACACCGCAGGAGGTCCGGACACCGCGGGGAAACCGGACGCCCCAGGGGCTCCAGGCACCGCGACGGATCCGCGTGCCCCCTCGGCGGCGTCAGGCGAGCCGCCCGCCCCCGCCAGGCCGCCAGGGGCGGGCCGCCCGGTCGAGCGGACCGCCGCAGCGGCGGACCGCTCCCGGCGCCGCGCCGCGCGCAGTTCGGCCTCGGCCAGCTTCCGGAGCCGTTCACGGGCCCGGGACAGCCGGGAGCGGACGGTGCCGACCGGGATTCCCAGCGCCTCCCCGGCCGCGGCGTAGTCCAGACCCGCCCACACCACGAGCGTGAAGACCTCGCGCTCACGCCGCCTGAGCCTGCCGAGCGCGGCACGGGCGGCGCGGAGCTGCTCGCCGTCCGTCATCCGGGTGAGGACGTCGTCGGCGAAGTCCGGCAGGACGCCGCGCTCGGGGATCCTGGCGAGCGCGGCGTCCCGCCTGCGCGCCTCGCGGGCCGCGCCGCGCATGATGTTGGTCGCGATGCCGAGCAGCCACGGCCGCAGGCTGCCGCCGTCGGCGTGCACCTTCCCGCGGCAGCGCCAGGCCTCCAGGAACGCGGCGGACACGACGTCCTCCGCGGCCGCCCGGTCCCCGCACACCCGGTAGGCGTAGTGGTACAGCACGCGTGCGTGCTCGTCGTACGCCTCGCCGAGCGCCGTGGGGTCCCCGGCGCGGAAACGATCTCTCATAGGTGATTCCACATCTGGCACTGGGCGATGGTTCGACAGGGTTCCCGTGACCTGGAGCACAGCCCCCACCGCACCCCGCCGATGTGGCCCAGGTCACGGGAACGCCCCGGCCGCCACGAGCAGTGCTGGGCATGAACGATTCCTCGGCACACAGCCGTACGGCGGACAGCACCGCCGAACCCCGTACCACCGGCCGCCGCACCGTCCTGCGCACCCTGGCCCTCGCCGGAGTCCTCGCGGGCACGACCCTCTCCGCCCTGCCCCCGACCGCCGTGGCGGCGTCCGGCGTCTCCGAGACGTACACGCTGACGATCCGGCACCTCGACCGCGCGGGCCACGCCACCGGCGGCTACCGCACCCACGTGACCGGCATCTCGGGCCGGGGCGCGCGGGAGGAGGCCGCTCCCTACGACGAGTCCGGCACGGTCACCGTCCGCCTGCCCAAGGGGCGCTACCTGCTCGACTCCACGCTGTACGGCCCCGATCCGGCCACCGGGACCGACTGGGTCGTCCAGCCCCGCCTGGACCTGAACGGCGACAGGACCGTCACCGTGGACGCCCGGACGACCGCCCCGGTGGACGTCCGTCCGCCGGAGTCGGGCGCGCGCCGCCTGAACGGCATCGGGTTCGTCGAGGTCACCCACGACGGGACCACCCGCTCGGCGAACATCATGACGGCCCGTGAGGGTCTGCGCGTGGCCCACCTCGGCCCGGCCTCGGAACCGGGCTCGGTCAAGGAGTGGTTCGACACCTACTGGTCCGGCGCCCGCGCCGACTACGCGCTCGGCTACACCTTCACCTCGAACCGAGCCCTGACCGGCCTCGTCCGGCACCCGGCGGCCGACGAGCTGGCCACCATGAAGATCCGGGGAGCCGCCCCCGAGGGCGCGAGCGGCACCGGGTCCGTCTCCGTCCAGCCCAGCGCGGGCCCCACCATCGGCCTCGCCCAGTCCCTCCGGCTTCCCGCCACCGCGACCGTCCTCGTCACTCCGGAGCGCGGTCTCTGGGACGTCACCTTCACCGGTCCGGCCGCCCCCGAGACACCGCCCAACCGCTACGAGGCGAACGGAATCGCGGTCCACGCGGGCGCGACGACCACCCACACCTTCGACAACGCCGTCTTCGGCCCGGCCCTCGACACGAGGCCCGGCGCCCGGCCGGCCGGCGTCCGTGACGGCGACAGGATCGCGCTCGACATCCCGCTGCTCGCCGACGGGGACGGCCACGCCCCGAGCGCACCGCGCTTCCGCACCGCGACCACCACGCTCCACCGAGACGGCGTCCTGATCGGCACCCGCCGGGGCGAGCCCGGCCGCGCCGAGTTCACGACCACCCCCGGAGCGGCCTCGTACCGGCTGACCGCCTCGGCGACGCGAGGGGAGGGCACGGCGTCCGGCGGACGCGTCACCGCCTCCTGGACCTTCACCTCGGCCGCCGCCGCCCGCCCGGCGGCCCTTCCCCTCAGCACGGTCAGCTTCGCCCCGGACCTCGCCCTGGACGGCACCGCCCCGGCGGGAGCCCTGCTCCGCGTGCCGGTCACCGTCCAGGGCGCGGCCACCGGGACCGGCGTCCGGTCCCTGACCGTGTCGATGTCCGTCGACAACGGCGCCACCTGGACCCGGGTTCCGGTCCGCGACGGCCGGGCGGAATTCCGCACCCCCGGTCCGGGCAGGTCCGTCTCGCTCCGCGCCGAACTCACCGACGCCCGGGGCAACACCCTCACCCAGACCCAGCGCAACGCCTTCCGCACCCGCTGAACCGGCACCGACCGGACGCTCCGGGGAGGGCCGACGCCTTCCCCGGAGCGTCCGCGCGTCCCGGCCACGACATCGCCCGGCGCGCCGTCACCCGCCGTACGTCGCCTGGGCGTCCCCCAGGACCTCGGCGAAGTCCGCCGCGAGGCGCGGAGCGTCCGCGGGCGCGAGCGTCGCCGTCGTGATCCGTACGGCCGGCGGGGCCGCGATGCGGAACCGCGCCCCGGCGGCGACCCACCAGCCCTGCGTCCGCAGCCCGTTCACCACCGCCGACTCGTCCCGCACGGGCACCCACACGTTCAGACCGCTCGCCCCGACCGCACGGATCCGGTACGCGCCGAGCGCACCGATCAGCGCCGCGCGCCGCTCCGCGTACGCCTCCTCGCCCGCCGCCACCAGATCCCGTACCGCGTCGTCGGCGAGGAGGCTCGCCACCGTCTCCTGCAGGACGTGGCTGACCCAGCCCGAGGTCATCAGCATCCGCCCGTCGTGCCGCGCCAGCGTCACCGCGTCGCAGGCGACCCCGGCCCAGCGCAGGTCGATGCCGAGGTGCTTCGACACGGTCCGCACCTGCGCCCACCGGTCCAGCCCCGCCGCCGCCAGGGTGTACGCCGCGGCCCCGCCGACCTCCGCGTTGTGATCGTCCTCGACGACGAGCACCTCCGGGAACTCCCGGAGCACCGCCACCAGTTCGTCCCTACGCGCCCGCGTGAAGAACGCCCCGGTCGGACACTGGCCCCGGGGACTGCACACCACCGCGCGCACCCCGCCCCGCAGCGCGGCCCGCAGCGACTCCGGTACGAGCCCCTCGCCGTCCACCGTCACCGAGACCATCCGCAGCCCCAACGCGGGTACCAGGTCGAGCAGATGGTGGAACCCGGGATCCTCCACCGCCACGGCGTCCCCGGGCCGCAGCTCCGTCGACAGCAGCCGGGCGATGCAGTCGAGGGCCCCGTGCGCGAACGTGACGTGCTCCGCCGGCACCCCGTCCCGCTCGAACCACGCCCTGGCCAGTGCCTCCAGGTGCGCGAGCCGCGGGGCGGCGCGGTGGGACCCGTACACCGGGGCGACGGCCGCGGGGGGCCGCAGTACGGGGAGGAACGCCGGGTCCGGATGCCCCCCGGCGAGGTCGACCAGGCCGGCGGGCACGCGCGGCGGACGCCGGGAGGCCACCGACGGCACCTCCGCCACCACGGTCCCGCCCCGGCCCCGCGTGACGATCAACCCCCGCTGCCGCAGCTCCTTGTAGGCCGTGGCGACGGTCCCCGGACTCACCCTCAACTCGTCGGCGAGCCGCCGCACCGGCGGCAGGGCGTCGCCCGGGGCGAGCCCGCCCTCGGACACGCCCCGCTCCACGGACGCGGCAATCCCCTTGGCCGTCGCCCCTTCGATCGCATATTGTGCTGCCACGTAATCAAGTATGTATCAATACAAAGCAGTTGGCAAGGGGGATCCATGAACCGCACCACCCGACCCGCCCGCCCACCCCTCAAGGACCGCATCCCCGGCGGCACCGACGGCCGCCGCATGCTCGTCATCGGCTTCATCGACAAGTGCGGCACCGGACTCTGGGCCACGGCCACGGCCCTCTACTTCACCTACGTCACCGGCCTCGGCCTCGGCCAGGTCGGTCTCCTCATCGCCCTCTCCGGCGCCGCGGGCATGGCGGGCGCCCCACTCGGCGGCCGCCTCGCCGACCGCTTCCCCCTCGTCCGCGTCATCATCTGCACCCAACTCCTCCGCGCCGCCGCCCTCCTCGCCCTCCTCACCACCGACGACTACCTCCTGCTCGTCCTCTTCTCCGCCGCCGGCGCCCTCCCCGACCGCGCCACCAACGTCCTCACCAAGCTCTACGCGGCCCGTGTCGCCGGCCCCGACCGCATCCGCTACCAGGCCATCAACCGCACCACCTCCAACCTCGGCTGGACCCTCGGCGGCCTCGGCGCCGCCGCCGCACTCGCCATCGGCTCCACCACCGCCTTCCAGCTCCTGCTCGTCGGCGACGCCCTGTCCTACCTCCTGATGGCCGCCCTCACCCTCCGCTGCGCCGAACCCCCCGCCCCCACCGCCTCCCGCGTCGCCGCGACCTCTGCCGGCCCGGCCCCCACCACCAAGCCCTCCAACCCCTGGCGCGACCGCGGCTTCCTCGCCTTCACCACCGGCGACGCCGTCTTCTTCCTCCACGACTCGATCCTCCAGGTCGCCCTGCCGCTCTGGATCGTCCACGCCACCGACGCCCCCGTCGGCCTCGCGCCCCTCCTGATGGTGGCCAACAGCGTCCTCGTCGTCCTCTTCCAGGTCCCCCTCTCCTGCTTCGGCGCCACCACCGACGCTGCCCGCCGCCTCCTCGTCCCCCTGGCCGGCCTCTTCGCCGTCGGCACGCTCGCCCTCGCCGTCTCCGCCCTCGGAGGCCGCACCCTCGCGATCACCGCCCTCGTCACGGCCGCCGTCGCCCTCACCTTCGCCGAGATGATCCACACCATCGCGTCCTGGGAGATCTCCGTCGCCCTCGCCCCCGACGACGCCCAGGGCGCCTACCTCGGAGTCCACGGCCTCGCCCAGTCCACCCAGCGCTTCGCGGGCCCCCTCCTCATGACCGGCCTCGTCTCCGCGGGCCCCCTGGCCTGGCCCCTCCTCGGCGCCGCCCTGGTCGCCACCACCGCCGCCCAGAACCGCCTCGTCCGCCGACGCCTCACCGGACCGTCACTGTCAGTGCCGAAGGTTACGGTGAGTGAGCACTGATCGGAGCGTCACCAGGGGGAGACATGACCCGTACCGGCACCACCACCGCACACCTCCGCCGCGCCCTGCGCCGCGAGATCCCCAGCACCGTCGGCCTCCTCGCCGACGAGCACGACTTCGCCGCCATGCGCCAGTACCGGACCTTCGCCTTCGACGACCACGCCACCTACCTCCGGCAGGTCGAGGCCCTCCTCAAAACCCTCTCGACCCAGGGCGGCCACACCACCGTCACCCTCTTCGACCCCGAGGAGTACGCGGCCTGGTGCGCCGAGACCGGCACCGACCCCGACCACCCCGCGAGCCGCAGCCGCTTCACCGCCCACCTGGCCACCACCGGCGCCCGCGTCACCTACACCGGCCAACCCCTCACCACCCTCCTCCCCGAGCTCGTCGACACCGCCGTCCGCCAGGCCACCTGGGAGTACGCCACCACCGTCCTCGCCACCACCGGCGACTGCGCCACCTGCGGCAAGGACATCGGCAAAGCCGCGTATGAGCGGGCGGGCCGCCTGCTCCTACGACTCCTCGAAGCCGCGGGACCGGGCACCCACCACCTCGTCTGCAGCGTCCAGGCCGCCGACGACCAACTCCTCGCCGTCCTCCACGCCCACGGCACCACACCCCCCGAGGACGCCACGGGCCCGGAGTTCACCGCCGTACTCGCCACCGGCATCGCCCTCACGGCACCCGGCGGAATCGTCCTGCGCACCACCACACCCGACGCCCCCGACCGCCTCCGCGGCTGGCGCCTCACCGACGGCACCCTCACCCCGCTCACCGAGGCCGAGGTCTTCGCCGCCTACTGCACCGACGCCCGCACCGGCGAGCCCCTCTCCCCGGAACCGGGCGTCGAGTACCACGCCGGCCTCCCCCTCGCCCCCGACCCCGACGACGACTGGCCCGCCCACCACTGACCCCACCCACGACGAAGGGGCTCCCCGCCACCAGATGACGGAAAGCCCCTTCGCCGAGCACCTCGGGGGATCACTCCCCGGACAGCACCGCCTGCGCGGCGAGCCGCGCCTCGTGCGCCGTGTCCGCGGCACGCGCCGCGGCCGCGGCCCGCTCGCACTGCGCCAGCGTGTACTTGGCGAGCGTCGCCCGCACATACGGAATCGACGCCGCACCCATGGACAGGGAGGTGACCCCCAGACCCGTCAGCACACACGCGAGCAGCGGATCCGAAGCGGCCTCACCACAGACACCACAGCTCTTGCCCTCGGCCTTGGCCGCCTCGGCGGACAGCGCCACCAGGTCGAGCAGCGCCGGCTGCCACGGATCCTGGAGCCGGGACACCGCACCGACCTGACGGTCGGCCGCGAAGGTGTACTGCGCCAGGTCGTTGGTGCCCAGCGACAGGAACTCGACCTCCTGGAGGATCGAGCGCGCCCGCAGCGCGGCCGAGGGAATCTCGACCATCGCACCGAACTTCGCCCGCAGCCCCGCCTCACGGCACGCGTCGGCGAACGCCTTCGCGTCCGTACGGTCGGCCACCATCGGAGCCATGACCTCGAGGTACACCGGCAGCCCCTCGGCCGCCTTCGCCAACGCGGTCAGCTGCGTCCGCAGCACCTCCGGGTGGTCGAGCAGCGACCGCAGGCCCCGCACACCGAGCGCCGGGTTCGGCTCGTCCGCCGGCGTCAGGAAGTCCAGCGGCTTGTCGGCACCCGCGTCGAGCACCCGCACGACCACACGGCCCTCGGGGAACGCCTCGAGAACCTTGCGGTACGCCTCGACCTGCTTCTCCTCGGACGGCGCCTTCTGACTGTCGTCCAGGAAGAGGAACTCCGTACGGAACAGACCGACACCCTCGGCGCCGGCCTCCACCGCCGCGGGCACGTCCGCCGGACCGCCGACGTTGGCCAGCAGCGGCACCTTGTGACCGTCGGAGGTCGCGCCCGGACCGCTGGACGTGGCCAGCGCGGCCTTGCGCTCGGCGGCCGCCTTCGTCAGCTCCGCCTTCTTCTCCTCGCTCGGCTCCACGAAGATCTCACCGGTGGAACCGTCGACCGCGATGAGCGTGCCCTCGGCCAGCTCACCCGCACCCGGCAGCGCCACGATGGCCGGCACACCCAGCGCCCGCGCGAGGATCGCGCTGTGACTGGTCGGACCGCCCTCCTCCGTCACGAACCCGAGCACAAGGGTCGGGTCGAGCAGCGCCGTGTCGGCGGGCGCCAGGTCCCGCGCGATCAGCACGTACGGTTCGTCGCTGTCCGGCACGCCCGGCATCGGCACGCCGAGCAGCCGCGCGACGATCCGGTTCCGCACGTCGTCCAGGTCCGCGACCCGGCCCGCCATGTACTCGCCGGCACCCGCGAGCAGCTCGCGGTAATGCGAGAAGGCGTCGTAGATCCCGCGCTCGGCCGTGCTGCCGACCGCGATCCGGCGGTCGACGTCGGCGATGAGCTCCGGGTCCTGGGCGATCATCGCCTGGGCCTCCAGCACCGCCTGGGCCTCGCCACCGGCCAGGTTGCCCCGGGCGATCAGGTCCGCGGCCACAGCCTCCACGGCCTGACGGGCGCGCCCCTGTTCGCGCTCCGCCTCGTCCGGGGGGATCTGCTTGGCCGGCGGCTCCAGCACGGCCGTACCCATGTGCCGGACCTCGCCGATCGCCACTCCGTGGCTGACGCCGACGCCTCGCAGCGTTGTCTCCATCTCACCCGTCTCCGATTGAGCGACGGCCCCGGCCGCCGCGTTGAATGTCGAACTCGCGGTCGTCACGAGGACGGACCGGCTCAGCTCCAGCCGAAGAGCTGGTCGCCTGCCTTCACGTCGCCGTCCTCGACGACGTCGGAGAGCGAGTCCGCGGTGGCCTCCAGGGCCACGACGGGACAGATGGGGGACTTGCCGGCGGCCTCGACCTCGGCGGGGTTCCACCGGACGACGGCCTGTCCGCGCGTCACCCGGTCGCCCTTGCCGACGAGCAGCTCGAAGCCCTGCCCGTTGAGCTGGACGGTGTCGATGCCGAGATGCGTCAGCACACCGTGCCCCTCGTCGTCGACGACGACGAAGGCGTGCGGGTGCAGGGAGACGATGACCCCGTCGATGGGGGAGACGGCCTCCGAGGGCTCACGTACGGGATCGATGGCGGTACCGGGACCGACCATCGCACCGGAGAAGACCGGGTCGGGAACTGCGGCGAGACCGATGGCGCGTCCGGCAAGCGGCGACATCACGGTTGTCATGGGAAGCCTCCCAGGGGCGGAGATCGTGTGGCGCCGTCACTGCCTGTCCTGGACGGCGCATACTGTTCTGAAGCGTATGTCATGGGAAGTCCCGGTTCCGCACGAGACGTACCAATTGTGCGGAGCTAGGGACTACCGGAACGGTTTGCCTCTACTGACGGTGGGATGTACTGTCGTACTCCTGCCTGACCCCAACGCGGCCTTGAGTCGCGGGTCGGCAGCACCTATCAAGCCAGATCCTAACCCCAGTGGTCTACACCTCTGCATGCTCGCAGGGGACGTGGTCAGGGGGACCGAGAAAGCCTGGTAATGTTCAACCCCGCCGGGAACGGGAAGCGCGAATAGCGAATTCCAGCCCCGGCAGCCCGCTCCAGCGGGTGGCAGAAACGGAAATCGGGTCTGCTAAGCTGGAAACGAAGGAAGCGCCCGGAGGGCCCGGAAACGGGACCGAAGGAAGCGTCCGCACCTTGAGAACTCAACAGCGTGCCAAAAATCAACGCCAGA
>NZ_JBEXSZ010000214.1:0-10323 GCF_040613865.1 Streptomyces sp. NPDC006197
GCCCGGGTGCTCACCGGCGACGTCGCCGGTGAGGACCAGCCGGTGAGGACCACCGCGTGGTGACGACGGTGACCGACCTGACCAAGGTCATCGACGGCGTGCGCACCGTGGTGGTGTTCGACCAGGACTTCAACGGCGACGAGATCCAGGAGTCGGAGCTGGCGTTCTTCGCCCAGGACAAGCGCGGGACGGTCTGGCGCCTCGGGGAGTACCCGGAGATCTACGAGAACGGCCGGTTGGTCGGCGCGCCCGACACCTGGATCTCCGGCGTGGAGGGCGCCAAGGCGGGCATCGCCATGCTCGCCAGGCCGCGGGTGGGCACCCCCACCTACACCGAGGGCCTGGCGCCCGAGATCGACTTCCTGGACTGCGCCACGGTGTTCCGGACCAACCAGAACGTCTGCGTCCCGGTCGGCTGCTTCAAGCACGTCCTCGTGACGGACGAGTTCGCGCCGCTCGACCCCGAGGGCGGCCACCAGCGGAAGTCCTACGCGCCGCACGTGGGCAACATCAAGGTGGAGCCCGTGGGCGAGGCGAACCCGGAGACGCTGGCGCTGACCGAGTTCACCCGGCTCAGCCGCGAGGAGCTCGCGGACGTCCGCGAGGAGGTGTTGCAGCAGGACGCGCGCGGCTACGAGATCAGCCCGGACGTGTACGGCACCACCCCGCCCGCGCAGCCTGCCCGCCCGAAGGGGCTGCCGGTCCTGCCGTAGTACGGGGCCGGTGAGGGGCGTGCGGCACCGCGCGCCCTTCAGCTCCGGTGCGGGCGACGCGGGTCACAATCGGGGCATGCGCGTTCTGATCGTGGACGACGAGGAGCGCTTCGCCGAAGGGCTCCGCAACGGCCTGGAGGCGGAGGGCTTCGCCGTCGACGTCGCCCTGGACGGCACGGACGGCCTGTGGCGGGCGCGCGAGCACGCGTACGACGCCATCGTCCTCGACATCATGCTCCCCGGCCTGAACGGCTACCGCGTCTGCGCCACCCTGCGCGCCGAGGGGAACTGGACCCCGATCCTCATGCTCACCGCCAAGGAAGGCGAGTGGGACGAGGTGGAGGGACTCGACACCGGCGCCGACGACTACCTGACGAAGCCCTTCTCGTACGCCGTGCTGCTCGCCCGGCTGCGTGCGCTGCTGCGCCGCGAACCGCGCGAGCGTCCCGCCGCCCTCACCGCCGGTGACCTGCGGCTCGACCCGGCGGCCAAGGAGGCGTCCCGGGGCGGGGTACGGGTCGAGCTGACCGCCCGTGAGCTGGCCCTCCTCGAGTTCCTCCTGCGCCGGCGCGGCGAGACCGTGTCCAAGCAGGAGATCCTCGCGCACGTCTGGGACGACGCCTTCGAGGGCGACCCGAACATCGTCGAGGTCTACGTCCGGCACCTCCGGAACAAGCTGGACCGGCCCTTCGGCCGGGCGTCCATCGAGACCGTGCGGGGCTGCGGCTACCGCCTGTCCCCCGACGGAGGGTAGGCGGCCATGGGCGTGCGGTTCTGGTCGGCCGTGGCGGCCGTCCTCGTCGTGGCGGTGGGCCTGATCGCGGGAGCGGTGGCCCTGATCGCCCTCCTGCGGGCCGAACTGACCGACGATGTACGGCAGACCGTGCAGGACCGGGCCGAACAGGTGGCGGCCGTCATCGAGTCGGGGCGCGGGGTGCCGTCGCTGACCGTGAGCGGGCAGGACGAACAGTTCGTCCAGGTCCTGGACGCCCGGGGGGACGTGGTCGCCGGCAGCCCGAACGCCGAGGACCTGCCGCCTCTGGCCGACCCGCGCCGGGGATCCGAGTTCACCCTCACCACACCGCTGGACGAGGACCGGTTCCTGGTGGTGGCGGTGACCGCCGAAGGGCCCGGCGGGGACCGGACCGTACTGGTGGGGCAGACGCTGATCGCGGTCGACGAGTCGACCCGGATCGTCACCCGGCTGCTGGTCACGGGGCTGCCGCTGCTGATGCTCGTGGTGGCCGGCGCGACCTGGACGGCGGTCGGGCGGGCGCTGGCGCCCGTGGCGGCCATCAGATCGGAGGTGGAGGCGATCTCGGCGGCGGAGCTGCACCGCAGGGTGCCGCTTCCGCCCGGCCGCGACGAGATCGCCCGCCTCGCCACCACCATGAACCGCATGCTGGACAGGCTCGAACGGGCCCAGAGCGCCCAGCGCCGGTTCATCTCCGACGCCTCCCACGAGCTGCGTTCCCCGGTGGCGTCCATCCGCCAGCACGCCGAGGTCGCGCTCGCCCACCCCGACCGGCTGACGGACCGGGCGACGGGCGAACGGCTGGCCAGGACCGTGCTGAGCGAGGACCTGCGGATCCAGCGGCTGGTCGACGACCTGCTGCTGCTCGCCCGTGCCGACGAGGAGGCGCTGCGCCCCCGGCTGCGGCCGGTGGACCTCGACGACCTGGTCCTGGACGAGGTGCGCCGACTGCGTCGGGCGGCGCCCGGGCTGCGGATCGGTACGGCCGGGGTGTCGGCGGCGCGGCGGCGGGCGGACCCGCGGGGCCTGGCCAGGGTGGTGCGCAACCTGGGCGACAACGCGGCCGGGTACGCGCGCTCCGAGATCGCCTTCGACCTCGCCGAGCAGCCGGACGGCCGGGTGGTGCTGGGCGTGGAGGACGACGGTCCGGGCGTGCCGCCGGCGGACCGCGAGCGGGTCTTCGAACGGTTCGTACGCCTCGACGAGGCGCGGTCCCGCCGGCCGGGCGACGGGGACGACGCGGACGACGCCGGCGGCAGTGGACTCGGGCTCGCCATCGTCGCCGAACTGGTCGCGGCGCACGGCGGCACGGCCACGGTGACCGACGGACGGCTGGGCGGGGCCCGCTTCGAGGTGACGCTCCCGCCGGACCCGGAGGACTGAGACCGGGCCACCGCTCCTGAAGGCCGGTTCAGTTCCGTTCAGGCTCCTTTCAGCACCCGGGTGGAAGCCTCGGTGTCACGGCAGAGGAGGCAGTCATGAGGACCAGATACCCGGCGGCCGCGGTGAGCGCGGCCCTGGCCGCGACCCTCGCGACCGGCGGCTGCACCGCCAGCGCCCTCGGCGGCGGAGCCGCGAGCGGGACCCCCTCGGCAGGCACCGACTGCGTACGGATCGTGGAGGAGAACGGCAAGAAGACCGACGAGTGCCTGCCGCTCGCCCCGGAGCAGAAGCGGGTCGACCGGGGCACGCCCGTGTTCAGCCACCCGACCGACATCACCAACCCGCTCCACGCCAGTTCCAGGATCCAGCAGGTGATCTACGACGGTCAGGTCGACGAGAAGCCCTTCCGCACCGAGCTCACGCTGCTGCCCGACATCAAGACGATCACCGTGAACGGCGAGCAGGTCCGGGCACGCACGCTCCAGTACGTGTCCTTCTCGGACGGGCGGGTCCAGGAGGTCGCGACCGACTGGTTCGCGCAGGCCGACGACGGATCGGTCTGGTACCTCGGCGAGGACGTCTTCAACTACGAGAACGGCGTGGTCGAGAACACCGGCGGCACGTGGCAGGCCGGGAAGACCGGACCGGCCGCGATGATCATGCCCAAGGACCCGAAGGCCGGTGACGTCTACCGGCCGGAGAACAGCCCGGGCACGGTCTTCGAGGAGGTCACCGTCAAGGCCGTCGGGCAGACGGTCCCCGGGCCGTACGGACCCGTCAAGGGCGCGATGAGGACGTCCGAGATCAACCTGGACGGCACGCGCGAGGACAAGGTCATCGCCCCCGGGTACGGCGAGCTCACCATCGACGAACCCGGCCCCGACCTGGAGGCGATCTCGCTGGCCGTACCGACGGACGTCGTACCGGGCCCCGTACCCGCCGAGCTCATGACCCTCTCGACAGCGGTCCGCGCGGCGCACGTCGAGGCGACCGACGCGTCCGTGGCGAAGGTGCGCGCCTCCTGGGACGCGTACCGGGCCGCCGACCGCGTGCCCCAACTGCTCGCCCAGCAGATGGACCGGGACCTCGACTCGCTCACGGCGGCCGTCAAGGCGCGCGACGCCGCGCTCGTCCGCGGTGCCGTGCTCCGGGTCGCCCAGAACGACCTCGACCTGCACCTGCGCCATGAACCGCTCGCGACCGTCGAGGCGGCCCGGATGGAGCTGTGGGCGCGCCAGTCGACCCTGGACAGCGCCGCCCGGGACACGGGCGCGATCGCCGGCGACGCGACCAGCCTCGAACTCACCTGGGACCGGGTCGAGCACGGCACGGACCCCGCCCGGGCGGCCCGGATCGACGCCGCGCTGAAGGCCTTGCGCGAGGCCGCCGACCGCAAGGACGCGCCGGCCGCCCAACAGGCGACGGCCCGGCTCACGTCCGCCCTGTAGTCCGACGGCGAGGGTCAGCGGGTGAGTGCCGGGATGACGGTCGAGCCGTACGCGTCGATGGTGCCCTCGCGGTTGTCGTGCATGTCGTAGACGGCGAACTGGTCCACGCCGAGGTCCTTGAGGTGGCGGAGCTTGTCGATGTGGGCCTCGGCCGGACCGAGGAGGCAGAAACGGTCGACGATCTCGTCGGGGACGAACTCGGTGTCGGGGTTTCCGGCGCGGCCGTGGTGGGAGTAGTCGTAGCCGTGCCGGTTCTTGATGTACGCGGTGAGCTCCTCCGGCACCATCGACGAGTGTTCGCCGTACTTGGCGACCAGGTCGGCGACGTGGTTGCCGACCATGCCCCCGAACCAGCGGCACTGGTCACGGGCGTGGGCCAGGTCGTCGCCCACGTAGGCGGGGGCGGCGACGCAGACGGTGAGCGCGTCGGGGTCGCGGCCGGCGTCGGCGGCGGCCTGCCGGACGGCCTTGACCATCCACTCGGTGAGGAAGGGGTCGGCGAGCTGGAGGATGAACCCGTCGGCCTTCTGCCCGGCCAGGGCCAGCGCCTTGGGCCCGTACGCCGCCATCCACACCGGCAGCTTGCCGTCCTTCACCCAGGGGATGCGGACCGGGTTGCCGTCGACCTGCGCCTCCCGCCCCTCCGCCAGGTCGCGGATGACCTCGATGGCCTCGCCCAGACGGGCCAGGGTGTTGGGCTTGCGGCCGGCGACGCGCATCGCGGAGTCGCCGCGGCCGATGCCGCACACGGTCCGGTTGCCGTACATGTCGTTGAGGGTGGCGAAGGTGGAGGCCGTCACCTCCCACGTCCGCGTCCCCGGGTTCGTCACCATCGGACCCACGTGCAGCTTGGTGGTGTGCTCCAGGATCTGGCTGTAGATGACGAAGGGCTCCTGCCAGAGCACGGCGGAGTCGAAGGTCCAGCCGTAACGGAAGCCGTTGCGCTCCGCCCGGCGCATCAGGCCCACGACCTGCGAGGCGGGCGGGTCGGTCTGCAGGACGAGTCCGAAGTCCAACGTCGTTCTCCTAGTTCAGGTACTGGCAGGTGGAACGCGGCACGAACGTGCCGTGACCGGCACGGCCCACGTACTTGCGCTGTTCGACGACCACCTCGCCGCGCGAGAGGACGGTCTCGACCTGGCCGGTGACCGCCTTTCCCTCGTACGCCGAGTAGTCGACGTTCATGTGGTGCGTCTCGGCCGACAACGTCTGCGTCACGTGCGGGTCGTAGATGACGATGTCCGCGTCGGCGCCCGGCGCGATCGTGCCCTTCTGCGGGTACAGGCCGAACATCCGGGCCGGGCTCGCGCAGGCGATCTCGATCCAGCGGCGACGGCTGATGTGCCCGTCGACGACGGCCTGGTGGAGGAGGTCCATGCGGTTCTCCACGCCCGGCAGACCGTTGGGGATCTTCGAGAAGTCCCCCCGGCCCAGCTCCTTCTGGCCGACGAAACAGAACGGGCAGTGGTCGGTGGACACCACCTGGAGGTCGTTCGTCCGCAGCCCCCGCCACAGGGTCGCCTGGTGCTCCTTCGGCCGCAGCGGAGTGCTGCACACGTACTTGGCGCCCTCGAAGCCCGGCTCCGCGAGGTTGTCCGTGGAGAGGAACAGGTACTGCGGGCACGTCTCCCCGAACACCGGCAGTCCCTTGTCGCGGGCGGCGGCGATCTCGGCGACGGCCTCCTCGGCGGAGACGTGGACCACGTACAGCGGGGAGCCGGCGACGCGGGCGAGCTGGATCGCCCGGTGCGTCGCCTCCGCTTCCAGCAACGCCTTGCGGACCTCCCCGTGATAGCGCGGATCGGTCTCGCCCCGGGCCAGGGCCTGCTCCACCAGGACGTCGATCGCGATGCCGTTCTCCGCGTGCATCATGATCAGTCCGCCCGTGTCACCGGCCTTCTGCATCGCCCGCAGGATCTGCCCGTCGTCCGAATAGAAGACCCCCGGATAGGCCATGAACAATTTGAACGACGTCACGCCGTGCTGGACGAGCTTCGGCATCTCCTTCAGCGTCGACTCGTTCACGTCCGACATGATCATGTGGAACGCGTAGTCGATCGCGCAGTTCCCGTCCGCCTTCGCGTGCCAGGCACCCAGGCCGGCTTCCAGCGCCTGCCCTTTCGACTGCACGGCGAAATCGACGATCGTCGTCGTCCCGCCCCACGCCGCAGCCCTCGTCCCGGTCTCGAACGTGTCCGACGCGAACGTGCCGCCGAACGGCAGCTCCATGTGGGTGTGCGCGTCGACACCGCCCGGGATCACGTACTTCTGCGACGCGTCGATCACCCGGTCGGCCGTCCACTGCTGGCTTCCCAGCGCCGCCAGCGCCACCACCCGGCCGTGCTCGATCAGCACGTCCGCATGCATCTCCTCGGCGGCCGTGATCACGAGACCACCGGTAATCAGAGTCCGAGTCATTTCCCGAAGTTCCCTTCCCGGGTGATGCCCTCCTGGACGACCGTGCCCGTCTCCTCGCGCGTGTGCTCGTTCACGTCGGAGAGGGGCATGGGGAAGGCGTGGTCGATCGCGCGGTCGCCGTCGGCCTCGGCGTACCGGGCACGGAGTTCGTCGACCGCGGTGACGGCGAGGCCGCCGCGGACGAGGGTGCGGGTGCTCACGGGACTTCTCCCCTGCCGACTAGAGGGATCCGAGGGCCTGTTCGAGGATCGCGGCGCCTTCCTCGGCCTCGGCGACGGTGAGCGAGAGCGGTGGGGCGATGCGCAGGGTGCTGGTGTTGTGGCCGCCGCCCTTGCCGATGAGGAGGCCGTTCTCGCGGGCGGCCTCCAGGACGGCGGTGGCCGCGTCCGGGTTCGCCCGGTCGGTGCCCGGTTCGGTGAGCTCGATGCCGATCATCAGTCCGCGGCCGCGGACCTCCCGTACCTCCGCGACCCCCGCCGCGGCGGCCCGGACGCGCTCGATGAGGAGACCGCCGACGCGGCGGGCGTTGCCCTGGAGGTCGTGCTCCAGGAGGTAGGAGAGGTTGGCCAGGCCGGCGGCCATGGTGATCGGCGAACCGCCGAAGGTGGAGATGGAGTTGGCGTCGAGGCAGTTCATGACCTCGGCGCGGGCGACGACGCCGCCGATGGACATGCCGTTTCCGATGCCCTTGGCGAAGGTGAGGATGTCGGGCGGTCCGGCCTGGCCGTGGGCCTGCCAGCCCCAGAAGTGCTCGCCGGTGCGGCCCCAGCCGGTCTGCACCTCGTCGGAGATCCAGAGGATGCCGTGCCGGTCGAGGACGCGGCGGAAGGCGGCGTAGAGGCCGTCGGGCGGGGAGGTGAAGCCGCCGACTCCCTGGATCGGCTCGGCGATGAGGGCGGCGACGCCCGCGCGGGTCTGACCGAGCATGTCCTCCAGGTCCGCGACGCACGCCTCGACGAACCGCTCGTCGGTGAGCCCGGCGTACGGGCCGCGGCCGCGGACGCCGCCGTGCACGTACAGGGTCTGGAGCGGCGAGAGGCCGGTGGGCGACCAGGCGCGGTTGCCGGTGATGCCGATGGTGGAGAAGGAGCGGCCGTGGTAGCTGTTGCGCATCGCCAGGATCTGGTTCGAGCGGCGGTACGTGGTGGCGAGGAGCAGGGCCGCGTCGTTGGCCTCGGTGCCGGAGGTGGTGAAGAAGACGCGGGCGTCGGGGATGCCGGAGAGGCCGGCGACGCGCTCGGCGAGCTCCACCATGGGGCGGTTGAGGTAGAGCGTCGAGGAGTGGATGATCCGCCCGGCCTGCTCGGCGACGGCCTTGGTGACCTCGGGCAGGGCGTGGGCGGTCATGGTGGTGAGGATGCCGCCGAAGAAGTCGAGGTACTTGCGCCCTTCGGCGTCCCAGACGTGGCGGCCCTCGCCGTGGGTGATCTCGATGGGGTCGCGGTAGTAGAGGGCGATCCAGTCGGGGATGACGGCCTTGTGCCGGTCGTACAGGCTGCTCACGGCTGCACCAGCCCGTCGTACGCGTCGGGGCGGCGGTCCCGGTAGAAGGCCCATTGCTGGCGGACCTGCTCGATGAGGCCGAAGTCGAGGTCGCGGACGACGAGTTCCTCCGCCTTGTCGGAGGCGACGTCGCCGACGAACTGGCCGCGCGGGTCGACGAAGTAGCTGGTGCCGTAGAAGTCGTTGTCGCCGTACTCCTCGATGCCGACGCGGTTGATGGCGGCGACGAAGTACTCGTTGGCGACGGCGGCGGCGGGCTGCTCCAGCTGCCAGAGGTAGGAGGAGAGTCCGCGGTGGGTGGCCGAGGGGTTGTAGACCAACTGCGCTCCGTTGAGTCCGAGTTGGCGCCAGCCTTCCGGGAAGTGGCGGTCGTAGCAGATGTAGACGCCGACCCGTCCGACGGCGGTGTCGAAGACCGGCCAGCCGGCGTTGCCCGGGCGGAAGTAGTACTTCTCCCAGAAGCCCTTGACCTGGGGGATGTGGTGCTTGCGGTACTTGCCGAGGTAGCTGCCGTCGGCGTCGATCACGGCGGCGGTGTTGTAGTAGAAGCCCTCGCCCTCGACCTCGAAGACGGGGACGACGATCACCATGCCGGTCTCGCGGGCGAGGTCCTGCATCCGGCGGACGGTCGGGCCGTCGGGGACGGGCTCGGCCCAGCGGTAGTGCTCGGGCTCCTGGACCTGGCAGAAGTAGGGCGCGTTGAAGACCTCTTGGAAGCCGATCACCTTGGCACCCTGCCGGGCGGCCTCGCGGGCGTGCTCCTCGTGTTTGGCGATCATGGATTCGGTGTCGCCGGTCCAGGTGGCCTGGACGAGTGCGGCGCGTACGACGTGGGTCATGAGCTGCTCCTTCGGCGCGGCGTCAGAGAGCCTCTACGCACGTAGACGCGGTGCGTAGGAGGAGAACGTAAGCCCCGTCACACCCCGGAGCAAGACCGCCGCCGTGAAGCGGCCGGGTCGATCATGTTTCATACCCGAGTGGTCCACGTCGGACACCTACCGACACGTACGGACCAGTACGGATTGCCCCCGGTCACGGGCGGCCCGACGCAGGCGGCCGGGGGCGGCGGCCCGACGCAAGCGGCCGGGGGCGGCGGCCCGGCGCAGGCAGCCCGACGCAGGCGGCCCGGCGAAGTGGCCGGGCGAGGTGGCCGGGCGAGGTGGCCGGGCGAGGTGGCCGGGCGAGGTGGCCGGGCGCAGGCAGCCCGGCGCAGACAGCCCGGCGAGGTGGCCCGGCGCGGCAGCTCGACGCAGGCGGCCCGGCGAGGTGGTCCGGCGCAAGCAGCCCGGCGCGGCGGCCGGGCGCAGGCAGCCGGGGGCGGCAGCCCGACGCAGGCCGGCCCGGCGAGGTGGCCCGGCGCAGGCAGCCCGGCGCAGGCGGCCCGGCGCGGCGGCCGGGGGCGGTAGCCCCGGGCCGCCGGTCGGGGCGTCGGCTTGTGCGCCGGCGAGGTGGCGGGCGCGGCGTGCCCGTAGGGCCGCTCACGTCCGCGCGGCGGCCCGCCCGCCGTCCGTCACGCTCCCGCCAGGCCCGCCACCCTCAGGGCGTGGAGCAGGTCGCGTTCGCGCGACGGGGACACCTCGCGGGCCGCGGCGAGAAGTTGGGGGACCAGGACGTGCGGGTCCGCGTCCGCGAGACGGGCGGCGTCCTCGGGGGCCCTGACCCGGACGAACGCGGTGAGCAGGGCGTGCGCCTCGCGGTGGTGGCCCTCGGCGCGCAGCGCGGCGCACGCGCCCGCGAGCTCCTCGGCCGGGCGGGCCACGCCCTGCCGGAGCAGCTGCTCGCAGTCGGCCGCCCGCCCCGCGTCGGCGAGCACGCCCGCGACGGCGGCGAGCCGGGCGGGCGGCAGCGAGGCCGCCTCCCAGAGCAGGGTGGACCAGTCGGCGCCGAGTCCGGCCCGGTGCAGCCCCGCCGCGAGGGCGGGCAGCCGGGCCGGCGGTCCGGCGAGCGCTTCGCAGAGCAGGACGTGCGCCTCTCCGCTGCGGCCCCGCGCACGGAGACGCCGGAGGGCGTAGACCGCGTTGGCCGCGGCGCGGTCGGCCTCGGCGGAGTCCGTGGCGGGGGCCTCGGCCACGGGGGCGGGTTCGGCGGCGCCGCCGAAGCGGGC
>NZ_JBEXSZ010000215.1:0-10161 GCF_040613865.1 Streptomyces sp. NPDC006197
GCGGCGGAGCTTGCCGGGCTCGCGACGCCCGGCCTGATCGGCAAGACACCCCCTGGAGCGCGAACTCGGGCAGCGCCTGCGTCCAGGTGCGGTGGGCGACGGTGGCGAGGGCCTGGTTCTTCCCGCGGTAGTAGTGCTCGGTCACGACGCCCCAGCACAGGGCCCAGCCGCGCCCGCGCGCCCAGGTGGCGTCGTCGACCTCGGCGGCCCCGCGGAAGAGGGGGCGGGTGTCGGGGGTGAGCAGGGACCAGGCGGCCATGAGGTCGACGGCCGGGTCTCCCGTACCGAGGCAGCCGAAGTCGATGACGGCGTGGAGGCGGCCGTCGCGGGTGAGGAGGTTGCCGGGGAGCAGGTCGCCGTGTTGCCAGACGGGGTCGCCCTGCCAGGCCGGGAGGCGGAGCACCGACTCCCAGGCCTCGGTGACGGCCTCGACGTCGAGGGTGCCGTCCGCGCCGAGGGCGCGAAGGGCGGTCGACATGGCGCCCTGCTCCCAGTCGGTGACCGGGCCGCCCCGGGAGGCTCGGGGCCCACCGGTCGCGTCGACACCGCGCAGGGCGACGCCGAAGCGGCCCAACTCGACGGCGGCGTGGGCGAGATCGGCGATCGGGGCGTTGTACGCGTCGTCGCCGTCGAGCCAGGTGAACACCGACCAGGCCTGGTCGTATCCCTCGCCGGGCATCCCCTGCCCGACGGGCACGGGCACGGGCAGGGTCAGGTGCGGCGCGAGGCGGGGCAGCCACCTCTGCTCCTTCTCGGCGTGCCCGGCGGCCCAGTCGGCCTTCGGTAGCCGTACGGCGAACTCGTCGCCGAGCCGGAACATCGCGTTGTCGGTGCCGGCGGAGTCCACCTCCCGTACGGGAAGTCCCGCCCATCGGGGGAACTGGGCGGCGATCAGCCGCTCGACGAGGGCGGTGTCGATGGCGGGGGCGGTCATGCGGGCGACGTTAACCGTCAAGGTCCTTCCGGGCCACGGGATTTCGGCTCCTTCGGCCGGTCCAGGATCAGGTCGCCGGCGCGGGCGAGGACCTCGGTGCGGGTGCGGCCCTGGTGGTCGGCGGCGAGGAAGTGGTGGCCGATGGCCACGCAGAAGGCGAGGAGGGAGCGGGCCTCGACCTCGTCGGGGTCGGCGCAGAAGGTGCCGATCATCTCGCGGAGCAGCTCCATGCGCCGGTTGTCGACGCGGCGCAGGCGGGCGGCGACGGTCTCGTCGCGGCGGGCCCAGTCGCGGACGGCGAGGTCGATGGGGCGCAGCCGGTCGCCGGAGAAGGTGAGCATGCCGGCGAGGGTGATCAGGGCCCTGGGGTCGCCGTCCGGGTCCTGCCTGACTCGCTCGACGACCTGGTCGGCGGCTTCCCGCTCCCAGGTGTCGAGCATGGCGGCGAGGAGGGCGTCGCGGTCGGCGAAGTACCCGTAGAAGCCGCCTTTGGTGACGCCGAGCCGCTTGGCGAGGGCTTCGACGCGGACGGCGTCGGGCCCGCCGTCGGCCAGGACGGTCAGGCCTTCCTCCACCCAGCGTTCGCGCGGTGTGCGTGCGGCGCCCATGGTGTGTCCTCCCTCACTCCCCGACCGAATATACGCCTCCGTACATCAGGTCTGGCATCGTTGACCCCGTCGTTATACGCAAGCGTATAGAACTGGGAAGGCGGCAGCGCCATGAAGCTCCCCGTCACCGAACACACCACCCGGCCGTGGCGGATCCACGAGTTCACCCCCGACTTCACGACCGAGGACGTCTGGTCCTTCCGCACCCCGGGCGCCGGGCCCGACGACTTCCCGCGCGTGCTCGCGGCGATCGCGGCAGGCGCGGACCTCTCCCAGCAGTCCGGAGCGTCGAGGTTCCTGTTCGCGGTGCGCTGGAAGCTGGGCGCCCTGCTCGGCTGGGACGACCCGAAGGCCGGCCTCGGCCCGCGCGTCCGCTCGCTGCGCGAGCGCATGCCGGAGGAACTGACGGCGACGGCGGACCCCACCCCGGGCCCGGGCCCGTTCACCCCCCTGTACGAGCTTCCCGACGAGTGCGCCCGGGAGCTGGCGAACAAGACCGTCCACGGGGTCATGCACCTGGGCTGGGTGGAGACGCCCGGCGGCGGCCACGAGCTCCGCATGGCGGTCCTGGTCAAGCCCAACGGCCGCATGGGCCGCCTCTACATGGCCCTGATCGCGCCCTTCCGGTACCTGATCGTCTACCCGGCGATGACCCGCCAGTGGGAAGCCGCCTGGCGGGACCGGGAGCGGCTGCTGGGACAGAACCCCTAGGAGACCCCTCAGGGCGTGTCGAGCGCCTCGCGCCACGTCCGTACCGCCTCCGTCGCGACCGGGTGGGTCCAGCCGCGGGGGCGGGCCGCGCCGCCGATGTGGAAGGCGGTGAGACCGGCCGCGCGGAGGGTCGGGAGGTGGTCGAGGCGGAGGCCGCCGCCGACGAGGATCTGGGGTTCGTAGCCCGGTTCGCCCGTGCGGGCGGCTTCGGCGCGGAGGGTCGGGAGGCCGTCGTCGACGCCGGTCGCCGCGCCGGCCGTCAGGTAGGTGTCGAGGCCGGGCAGGTCGGCGAGCGCCTTGCGCAGGCCGTCGCGGTCGGCGGCGCGGTCGATGGCGCGGTGGAAGGTCCAGCGGCAGCCGTCCAGGACGGCGATCAGGCGCTCGACGGCCACCAGGTCCGGTTCGCCGTCGGGGGTGAGGAAGCCGAGGACGAATTCGGTCGCGCCCGCCGAGCGGAGTTCCTCCGCCCGGCCGACCAGGGCGTCGACGTCGCCGGCCGCGAACCCGTCGGCGAGGCGGAGCATCACGCGCAGCGGGATGTCGACGGCCGCCCGGATGGCGGCGAAGGACGCCGTGGACGGGGTGAGTCCGTCCGCCGCCATGTCGGCGACGAGTTCGAGCCGGTCGGCGCCACCGGTCTGGGCGGCGACCGCGTCTTCCTCGTCGAGGGCGATCACCTCAAGGACAGCACGGTTGGTCATCGAGCCCATTCCTCCATGAATGACGACTACAGGTCTAGTCCAATGACCAGATTAAGAGATGTTCCGTGTTGCGGGTAGTCGATCTCCGGGTGACAGGAGACTGCACGGACAGCGTCAGCGATCGCACCACCATGCCCACGGCGTCACCGTAAGGGCTTTCCCGCTTTCGGGCGCTCCACAGCATCCGGCGGTCCGCCAGCCGCATGCGCGTGCGAGGGGTCACGCACAACGGTGAACGTGTGCGGTTCTCGCCAATATGTGCGGCGCGATCTCTACGTTGAGACCTGAGACAGGGCCGATGACAGGGGGTGATGGTGGTGGAAGTCGTCCAGAAGCAGCGACGGTCCCGGGGAAAGAACAAAGCCCCGAAGTGGACCAAGCCCGATGACGGGGTGGTGTCGGTGATGGTGCTGCCGTTGGCTGTCACGGACCCTGGCGATCTCGCGCGGCTGAGGAAGCTGTTCGGGGCGATGTGGAGCATCAAGCGGGCAGTCCAGCGGGACGCCCGCGCAAAGGTCGACGCGTACTGGACCGCGTACCGCGAGCGTGGGCGGGACGGGGCGAAGGCGGTGCGGCAGCGTCTCGGGCTGTCCCGGGAGTCGCTGGAGCGGTGTGCCTATCGGCACCTCGAAGACTCGGCACACCTCAAGCACCATGCCTCGAAGGCCCTTGCGATGCACATGGCCGACGAGGTGTGGAACGGCGTCTCCCGGCATCTGTTTTCCGATGCCACGGGTCACCGATCCGGACGGCCGAAGATCGGCCGCCCGTACGACTTCACCCGTATTCCCGGCCGCGCCCGCTCCCACACAACTGTCAACAAGTGGGAGACGTTCCGCCTGGCCGGCACCCTGGCCGGACACCTGACGGCATACGCAGACGGTGGCCCGTACGCGCTGATGCAGCCGCGCCGAATGCCGAAACCGACCGTGCCCTACGGCCAAGTGCCCACGGGCAAACTGACAGCGGCCGGGACTGCGAGGATGCGCAAGGCTACCTGGTGGGACCACACGGGACCGCTCGCTGTGGTGTTCGCCGGAGGCCCCGACAGCCACCGGGCCGACCTCGTACTCCCCGTCCGCATCCCACAGAGACCAGGGCAGTGGAAGCGGGTGCAGCACTTCCTGGGCAACCCTGACCACTGGCACAAGGTCGATCTCGTACGGCGACGGAAGGCGTCCGCGCCAAGCGGCTGGGTCTACGAGGCGCACCTGATGGTCCTCAGTCCCGGCTACAGCTCCCCCACCGTACGCAGGATGCGCGAGCAGGCTGCCGCTCTGAACCGGGTCGGCGGAGTGGACGGCAACGTCTCCAACCTCTCCGTCGTCTCCTTTCCCGCCCTGCTCGACGGCGGCACACCGATCTCGACCGAGATCACCTTGGCCGACACCGAAGCGCTGAAGCTGGAGAAGGAAGCGAGGAAGCGGCGCGGACGGGCGCGGGCCCTGGAGCGCTCGCGGCGGGCGACGAACACTGCCCAGTACGGGCTGTCGAAGAGGCAGGCCGTCCGCGCCGCTCGCCGGTCCGAGAACGGGCTCAAGCCCAAGGCCGTGCACGTGCCGGGTGGAGCTCGCGCCGCCCGCTCGAACGGGGTGCCAAAGCAGGCGTACCGGCAGGACCGACTCTCTGGCAGCTACCGGGAAACACGTGCCCGGCAGGCCGAAGCCGCCACCTCGGCCGCCGAGCACCGCCGTCATCGAGCCCGCCTCGTGGCCCGACAGATCATCGCCGCCCACGGCCCCGTGCTCGTGGTTGAAGACTGCGACATCCGCACCTGGTACCGACTGTGGGGCAAGCGGCTCTCCCAGACCACTCCGGGCATGCTCATCGCCGCCCTGACCGTCGAGTGCAAGGCAGCAGGCGGCCGTCTCATGCGGGCTTCCACCTGGTCGACGGCCCTGTCGCAGCACTGCCTGTGCGGGGAGCGCATACGGAAAACCCTGCGAGACCGTGACCACGAATGCCCCGCCTGTGGCCTGGTCGGCAAACGCGACCTCGTCTCCGCCGCCCTCGCCGCCTTCGTCCGCTTCACCGACGTGGACGATCCGAAATCGGCGTATCTGGACACCGCACTGTCCCGACAAGCCCAGATCACGTACACACAAGCGCTGGAAGAAGCGCTGCGGGAGTCAACCACACCGAGCCCGAACATCCTTCCGGGTGCGGGACGCGTGGCAGTCCCACGGCAACACCGCCTTGGGACCTCTGCTCCCCGAACTGCCGAACAGCGAGGCCGAACAACCCCGGATGAGACACCGCGAGGTGCCCACGCCGGAACGTTCGACTCTCGCCCCGGCCGCAATCCGCAGCTCACGCTCTGGTGAATCGCGGGCCAAGTCTTAGCCGTGTGTGTGCCCTCCCGCACCGTGCCCCGCCTCACCCGTCCCATTCGCGGCCGGAGCGGGCGACTTCCCGGCCGTCTTTCCCGTCGCGCCCGCCGTCACCGTGAAGGCCGCCGTGCGGACCTTCCCCTCGTGCTGGAAGTCGAGGAAGAGGCGGTACGTGCCCGCGCTGGGCGCCGTCGCCGTGAAGGAGACGTCCGGGCCGGGGCCGCCCTCGTTGGGGTGCACGTGGAGGTAGGCGAGGTCGCCGTCGCGCAGCGCGACGAGGTGTCCGTACGCGCCGAGGTACGGCTCCAGGTCCGTGACGGGCTTCCCGCCCTTGGTGACGGTGAGGCGGAGTTCGCCGGCCTTGCCGGGGTCCAGGACGCCGCCGAGCCGGACCTGGTAGCCGTCGACGTCCGCGGTCGGGGCGGCGGCGGGCAGCGGCTTCGGCGCGTACGCCCCCGGGACGGCGAGGTCGGCGCCGAGCGTGACGCCCCTGGCGCCGGGGGCGGCGGGCTTGAAGTCGGCGAAGGCCTTGTAGCCGCCGGCGGCCGGCAGGTCCGCGTCCACCGACCAGGTGCCGTCGGCGGCCTTCACCGGGTGCAGGTGGCGGAAGGTGTTGAGGTCGCGCGAGGCGACGATGAAGTGCAGCTCCTTGCCGTGCTCGGTGGCGAAGGCGGTGACCTTCTTGCCGGCCGCGTCCTTGACGGAGAACTTCAGGGTGCCGCGGCCGACGGCGGGGGTGGGGGTCTCCAGGGCGAGGGTGTAGCCGTCCTGGGAGACCTGGAGGCCGCCGGGGAGGGCGGAGGCGGCGGCGGTGGCGCCTTCCTCGTGACCCCCATGGCCCGACCCCTTCTGCGGCTCCTGCGCCGCGTGGCCCGCGTGCTCCGCCTTCTTCGGCTCCTCGACGGGGCCGACCCCCTTGCCGACCCCGTACGCGGTCCCGAAGGTCGCGGCGAGCGCGGCGGCAAAGGCAGTGATCTTCACTCCGGTGTTCATGACTGCTCTCCCGTACGTGGGTGGCGTGGGCATTCGTGCGTCCGATGCACTTCACCATACCCCTGGGGGGTATCAAGTCAAGTCGCTTCCCCACTTGCGCCGGATACCACCGGGGGGTATACATGAACTCGCAACCGGATACCCCCCGAGGGTATCTTCGAGAAGGATCGACCGAGGAGGAAGCCATGGGCTCCTGCTGCACCCCCGACAACAGCTGCTCGACCAACTCCGGCAAGGCGACCGCGACGGCGGTCGCCGACAGCACCGTCACCGTCTACGCCGTCTCCGGCATGACGTGCGGCCACTGCAAGAGCGCGATCACCAAGTCCGTCAGCGCCCTCGACGGCGTCGTCTCCGTCGACGTCGACGTCGCCGGCGGCCTGGTGACCGTGACCACCGGCGGCGAGCCCGACGACGCCGCGATCACCGCGGCCGTCGACGACGCGGGCTACGAGCTGACCGGCCGGGCCTGATCCGCCGCCGGGCAGACCGGCACCCCACCGGCGTCCCCCGTCCCGGTATCCGACGGTCCGCCCGGCAGGCGGAGCACCGCCCGCACCACCCGGCCGCCGGGGTCCGCCCACCACGCCCGGACCCCGGCCCCCGAACCCCGCTACACCCGAGGAGCAGGAAATGACCACGACCACTCCGGGCACCGCCCAGGTCGAGCTCGCCATCGGCGGCATGACCTGCGCCTCGTGCGCGGCCCGCATCGAGAAGAAGCTCAACCGCATGGACGGGGTCGAGGCCACCGTCAACTACGCCACCGAGAAGGCGAAGGTCACCTTTGACGCCGACATCGACGTCGCCGACCTGATCGCCACCGTCGAGGCCACCGGCTACACCGCCGAGGAGCCCGCTCCCCCGAAGGCCGAGGGGAACGACGGCGGCCCCAGCGACGAGGAGAAGGCCGACGAGGAGCTGCGGCCGCTGAAGCAGCGGCTGATCACCGCCGTCTCGCTCGCCGTGCCCGTCATCGCGATGGCGATGGTCCCGGCCCTGCAGATCGAGTACTGGCAGTGGCTGAGCCTCACGCTCGCCGCCCCGGTCGTCGTCTACGCCGCCTGGCCCTTCCACAGGGCCGCCTGGACCAACGCCCGGCACGGCGCGGCCACCATGGACACCCTGATCTCGGTCGGCACGATCGCCGCGTTCCTGTGGTCGCTGTGGGCGCTGTTCTTCGGCACCGCCGGCACGCCGGGCATGACGCACCCCTTCGAGTTCACCATCGCCCGCACCGACGGCGCCGGGAACATCTACCTGGAGGCCGCGGCCGGCGTCACCGCCTTCATCCTGGCCGGCCGGTACTTCGAGGCCCGCTCGAAGCGCAAGGCGGGCGCCGCGCTCAAGGCGCTGATGCAGCTGGGCGCGAAGGAGGTGACCGTCCTCAAGGGCGGCCGCGAGGTCACCGTACCGACCGCCGAACTCCAGGTCGGGGACCGCTTCCTGGTCCGCCCGGGTGAGAAGATCGCCACCGACGGCACCGTCGTCGAGGGCTCCTCCGCGGTCGACGCCTCGATGCTGACCGGTGAGTCCGTGCCCGTGGAGGTCGGGGTCGGGGACTCCGTCACCGGCGCCACCCTGAACGCCGGCGGCCGCCTGGTCGTCGAGGCCACCCGCGTCGGCTCCGACACCCAGCTCGCCCGGATGGCGAAGCTCGTCGAGGACGCGCAGAACGGCAAGGCCGCCGCCCAGCGCCTCGCCGACAGGATCTCGGCCGTCTTCGTGCCGGTCGTCATCGCCCTCGCGCTCGGCACCCTCGGTTTCTGGCTGGGTACGGGACAGGGCCTGACCGCCGCGTTCACCGCCGCCGTCGCCGTCCTGATCATCGCCTGCCCCTGCGCCCTGGGCCTGGCCACCCCGACCGCGCTCATGGTCGGCACCGGGCGCGGCGCCCAGCTCGGCATCCTCATCAAGGGACCCGAGGTCCTGGAGACCACCCGCAAGGTCGACACGATCGTCCTCGACAAGACCGGCACCGTCACCACCGGCCGCATGACCCTCATCAAGGTCCACACCGCGGCCGGTACGGACGAGACCGACGTGCTGCGCCTGGCCGGCGCCCTGGAGCACTCCTCCGAGCACCCCATCGCCCAGGCCGTCGCCACCGGCGCCGCCGCCAAGGTCGGCACCCTGCCCACCCCCGAGGACTTCGCCAACGTCCCCGGTCTCGGCGTCCAGGGCGTCGTCGAGGGCCACGCCGTCCTCGTCGGCCGCGAGAAGCTGCTCGACGAGTGGGCCATCGAGCTGCCCGCCGGGCTCAAGTCCGCGAAGGACGAGGCCGAGAAGGCCGGCAAGACGGCCATCGCGGTCGCCTGGGACGGGAAGGCCCGCGCGGTCCTGGAGGTCGCCGACGCCGTGAAGGAGACCAGCGCCGAGGCCATCCGGCGGCTCCGCGCGCTCGGTCTGACGCCGATCCTGCTCACCGGTGACAACAAGGCGGTCGCCGAGGCCGTCGCCGCCGAGGTCGGCATCGACGAGGTCATCGCCGAGGTCATGCCGCAGGACAAGGTCGACGTGGTCAAGCGCCTCCAGGGCGAGGGCCGTTCGGTCGCCATGGTCGGCGACGGCGTGAACGACGCCGCCGCGCTCGCCCAGGCCGACCTGGGGCTCGCGATGGGCACGGGCACGGACGCCGCCATCGAGGCCGGCGACCTGACCCTCGTACGGGGAGACCTGCGGGCCGCGGCCGACGCGATCCGGCTCTCCCGCAAGACCCTCGGGACCATCCGCTCCAACCTCTTCTGGGCCTTCGCCTACAACGTGGCCGCCCTGCCGCTCGCCGCGGCCGGACTGCTCAACCCGATGATCGCGGGCGCGGCCATGGCCTTCTCCTCGGTCTTCGTGGTCGGCAACAGCCTCCGCCTGCGGGGCTTCCAGGCCGCCGACCGCTGACCGTCCCGTCCTGTGAACCCCTGATCCCCGAGGAGCCCGTCGTGGCCGGTTACGGACAGCACAAGGAAGACATCATCAGACGGCTGAGGCGCATCGAGGGCCAGGTCAGGGGGGTGCAGCGGATGGTGGACGAGGACGTCTACTGCATCGACGTCCTCACCCAGGTCTCCGCCATCAACGCGGCCCTCCAGTCCTGCGCGGTGGCCCTCCTGGACGAGCACCTGAGCTGCTGCGTCACGGAGGCCATCGCCCAGGGCGGGGACCAGGCGAAGGTGAAGGTGGGCGAGGCGTCCAAGGCCATCGCCCGGCTGATCCGGACGTGACGGAGTCCCCGGGAATCCGGGGGGAAGAATCAACCGCCCTTGCGCGAAGGGCAGTCGGCGGACAGCGTGAGACTCAGCCGGAGACAGAGGCCGAGCAGCCGGCGGAGGAGCACCAGCTCCACCGATCCGGGGAGACCGGAGTCGCAGGCCTTCGCGCAGGGGCGGTTCCTCATGAGGGTCGACATCCCGCCATCGTACCCCTGGGGGGTATACCTGGCGCGGGGAAGCGGCCCGTACGATGACAGGCCCTATGGGGGAGGGGATGCGCGTGCGCCGGCTGGGAGAGCTGGAGGCCGAGATCATGGACCGGCTGTGGGCGTGGCAGCGGCCCGCCACGGTCCGCGAGATCGTCGACGACATCAACCGGGGACGCCGGGTCGCCTACACGACGGTGATGACGGTGGCGGACATCCTGCACCGCAAGGGCTGGCTCCGGCGCGAGAAGTCCGGACGGGCCTGGCTGTACGAGCCGGTCCGCGGCCGCGAGGAGTACACGGCGGGCCTGATGCGGGACGCGCTCGGCGACAGCCAGGACCGTCCCGCCGCCCTCCTCCGCTTCGTCGAGGTCATCTCGGACGAGGACATGGCCGCCCTGGACGCGGCCCTCCGCGCCGCCCGGGGCGACCAGGACCCGCAGGCCGTCCGCGCCGCCCGGGGCGAGGGCCC
>NZ_JBEXSZ010000216.1:0-10133 GCF_040613865.1 Streptomyces sp. NPDC006197
CGACCCGCTGCCGCCCGCCCCGCCGCCCGGCGGGTCGTCGTCGCGGGTGAGGGACCAGGTCAGGAGGGAGCCCGTGGCGAGCAGAGCCGGGCGACGTCCTCCCGGGTGGGGCGGGCGGGCAGGGTCACGACGAGCGGTTGACTGGTGTCCACACCCCTCTGACCGTCGGCGTGCCCGGAACTCATCGCCAGAGGCGTGACCGGGCACCGCCGTTCACGTGAGGGGGAACTCGGCGGTGTCGAGGGTGAGGTCGAAGGGGGCGGGGAGGTGGATCTCCTCGCCGAACGGGACCGCGCGGAGCACGCGGTAGACGTCTCCCTTCGGCTCACCGTAGAGAGTCACGGTGGGCCCGCCGGGTGCGTGCCGATCGATGAGGAGGTAGAGCGGCACGCCGGCCTCGGCGTATCCGGCTGCCTTCGTGATCCGGTCGGTGCTCGCGGTGTGCTCCTCATTCGGTCGTCACCGATCCCAGCATGCCGAACGGGGCCGGTGGGGGTCCACCGGCCCCGCTCGCCCGAAGGTGTCAGAGGAATATGCCGCCCTACGCGATGCGGTCCAGGACGATCGGGTTCGGGGTGAAGGCCGTGCCCTCCGGCGCGATGTCCCACGCCTCCGTCAGGGACTTCAGGGCGTAGTCGAACTTCTCCGGGGTGTCCGTGTGGAGGGTCAGCAGCGGCTGGCCCGCCGTCACCGTGTCGCCCGGCTTCGCGTGGAGCTCGACGCCGGCGCCCGCCTGCACCGGGTCCTCCTTGCGGGCGCGGCCCGCGCCCAGGCGCCAGGCGGCGATGCCGACGTCGTACGCGTCGAGGCGGGTGAGGACACCGGTCGACGGGGCCGTGACGACGTGCTGCTCGCGGGCGACCGGCAGGGTCGCGTCGGGGTCGCCGCCCTGGGCCGCGATCATCCGGCGCCAGACGTCCATCGCCGAGCCGTCCTTGAGGGCCTTCGCCGGGTCGGCGTCCTTGATGCCGGCGGCGGCCAGCATCTCGGCCGCGAGGGCGATCGTCAGGTCGACGACGTCCTTCGGGCCGCCGCCGGCGAGGACCTCGACCGACTCGCGGACCTCCAGGGCGTTGCCGGCGGTGAGGCCCAGCGGGGTGGACATGTCGGTGAGCAGCGCGACGGTCTTCACGCCGCTGTCGGTGCCGAGACCGACCATCGTCCGCGCCAGCTCGCGCGCGTCCTCGATGTTCTTCATGAAGGCGCCGGTGCCGACCTTGACGTCCAGGACGAGCGAGCCGGTGCCCTCGGCGATCTTCTTCGACATGATCGAGGAGGCGATGAGCGGGATGGCCTCGACCGTGCCCGTGACGTCGCGGAGCGCGTACAGCTTCTTGTCCGCCGGAGCCAGGCCGTCGCCCGCCGCGCAGATGACCGCGCCCGTGGTGTCGAGGACGTGCAGCATCTCCTCGTTGGAGAGCAGCGCGCGCCAGCCGGGGATGGACTCCAGCTTGTCGAGCGTGCCGCCGGTGTGGCCGAGGCCGCGGCCGGAGAGCTGCGGCACGGCCGCGCCGCAGGCCGCCACGAGCGGGGCGAGCGGCAGGGTGATCTTGTCGCCGACGCCGCCGGTGGAGTGCTTGTCGGCGGTGGGGCGGGAGAGCGCGTCGAAGTTCATGCGCTCGCCGGACGCGATCATGGCGGCGGTCCAGCGGGCGATCTCCGTGCGGTTCATGCCGTTCAGCAGGATGGCCATGGCCAGGGCGGACATCTGCTCGTCGGCGACCACACCGCGGGTGTACGCGTCGATGACCCAGTCGATCTGCTCGGGGCTCAGCTCGCCCTTGTCCCGCTTGGTGCGGATGACGGAGATGACGTCCATGGTGTGCCTCTTTCTACGCGCATAGAGGGGGGAGGAAAGGGGAGCGACCCTCCCATCGTGCCGGAAGGGTCGCTCCGAGGTGTTACTTGACGAGGTGGTCCGGACCGAAGGCCTGCGGAAGCATCTCGGCGAGGGTCAGGAACCCCGCCGGGGTCTCCAGGACGAGCTCGGAGCCGCCGAACTCGTACAGGAGCTGTCGGCAGCGCCCGCACGGGACCAGGGACTCGCCCCGGCCGTCCACGCACACGAAGTGCGTCAGGCGCCCGCCGCCGGTGGCCTGGAGCTGCGAGACGAGCCCGCATTCGGCGCACAGGCCGAGGCCGAAGGAGGCGTTCTCCACGTTGCAGCCGGAGATCACCCGCCCGTCGTCCACGAGGGCCGCCGCGCCGACCGGGTAGCCCGAGTACGGGGCGTACGCGTGGGACATCGCCTCGCGGGCGGTCTCCCGGAGGAGGTCCCAGTCGGGCGCCGGCGTCACTTGCCCTGGCCCTTCCGGTAGGGCAGGCCGTCCGCCTTCGGCATCCGCAGGCGCTGCGCCGAGAGGGCGAGCACCAGCAGGGTGGTGATGTACGGGGCGGCGTCGACGAACTGGCTCGGGACCTCGTCGGTCAGGCCGTACCAGAGGAAGAAGGCCGCGGAGAAGGCCGCCGCGATGACGGCGACCACGTACTTCTTCTTGTACAGCTGCCACAGCGCGGCGATCACCAGGAGCACCGCGACGAGCAGCAGCAGGGCGTGGACGTTCTCGGCGCCGCCGCGCAGCTTGAGGCTGTCGGTGAAGCCGAAGAGGCCGGCGCCCATGGCCATGCCGCCGGGCATCCAGTTGCCGAAGATCATCGCGGCGAGACCGATGTAGCCGCGGCCGCCGGTCTGGCCCTCCTGGTAGATGCCGGTGGAGACGATCGCCAGGAAGGCGCCGCCGAGGCCGGCGAGGGCGCCGGAGACGGCGACGGCGATGTACTTGTACTTGTAGACGTTGACGCCGAGGGACTCGGCCGCGACCGGGTTCTCGCCGCAGGAGCGCAGCCGCAGGCCGAAGGCCGTGCGCCAGAGCACCCACCAGGTGGCCGGGATGAGCAGGACGGCCACGATCGTCAGCAGCGACAGGTGGGTGACCAGGCCGCCGAGGATGCCGGCGAGGTCCGAGATCAGGAACCAGTGCTTCTGCTGGAGGTCGACCAGGCCGTCGGAGAGCCCGGGGATGGTGATGTCGGTGATCGGGTCGATGCGCGGGGACTGCTTGGAGGAGCCGCCCTCGGCCTTGTCGAAGGTGAAGTTCGACAGGTACTGGGTGAAGCCGACCGCCAGGATGTTGATGGCCACACCGGAGACGATGTGGTTCACGTTGAACGTGACGGTGATGATCGCGTGCAGCAGACCGCCGAGCGCGCCGCCGAGGATGCCGACGACGACACCCGTCCACGGGCCCCACTGGTAGCCGGCCCAGGCGCCGAACCAGGTGCCGAGGACCATCATGCCCTCGAGACCGATGTTGACGACGCCCGCGCGCTCGGACCACAGACCGCCGAGGCCGGCCATGCCGATCGGCACGGCGAGCTGGAGCGCGCCAGAGACCTGGCCGACGGAGGTGAGGTCGTCGGCTCCGGAGACGACCCGGACCAGCGAGAAGAGCACGAGGCCGGCCGCGACGATCAGCAGGATCCAGGGCCAGGTCAGCTTGCGGCGGCCGGCCTTCTTGGGCGCGGCGCTCGGCTTGGCAACGGTGCCGGTGCTCATGCCGCCACCTCCTTGTCGGTCTTGATGGCGCCGCCGGCGGCGAGCTCCTCGCCGACCTTCTGCTGCTGGCGGCGGAGGCCGTAACGGCGGACGAGCTCGTAGGAGACGACCACGGCGATCACGATGATGCCCTGCATGATCTGCGTGATCTCCTTCGGGTAGCCCTCGACGTCCAGCGTCGAGGACGCCTTGTCGAGGAACGCGAAGAGGAGGGCCGAGAAGAGGATGCCGACCGGGTGGTTGCGGCCGAGCAGGGCGACGGTGATGGCCGTGAAGCCGACGCCGACCGGGAAGGCGAGGCTGTACGTGTGCGACTCGCCGAGCAGGATCGGCATGCCGGACAGGCCGGCGAGGCCGCCGGAGATCAGCATCGAGGTGAGGATCATCTTCTTGGCGTCGACGCCGCTGGCCTGGGCCGCGGACTCGCTCTCGCCGGTGGCCCGCAGGTCGAAGCCGAAGCGGGTGCGGTTGAGGACGAACCAGTAGACGACGCCGAGCGCGAGCGCGACGAAGGTGAAGCCGTAGATCTGGCCGCCCTCGCCCATGTCGATGCCGGGGAACCAGCCGGACTCGGCGATCTGACCGGTGGTGAGGTCGTTGGAGCCGGCGGGCTGGACGCCGAAGTTCTTCGGCAGGATCAGCCAGGCCACCAGGGAGGTGGTGATGGCGTTCAGCATGATCGTGGAGACGACCTCGGAGACGCCCCGGGTGGTCTTGAGGATGCCCGCGATACCGGCCCAGAAGGCACCGGTCGCCATCGCGACGACCACGATGAGCAGGATGTGCAGCGGACCGGGCAGCTCGACGGCGGCACCGACCACGGCGGAGAGCATCGCCGCGAGGCGGTACTGGCCGTCGACGCCGATGTTGAAGAGGTTCATCCGGAAGCCGATGGCCACGGCCAGGGCCGCCAGGTAGTAGATCCCGGTCTGGTTGACGATCAGCACCTGGGTGTCGGAGAACTCGGCGTTCTCGATCATCAGGCGGATCGGCTCGATCGGGTCGAGGCCCGTCGCGAGCAGCACCAGGACGGTGAGCACGAAGGAGGTGACCAGAGCGAGCACGGGGCCGGCGGCCCCGATGATCAGCTTGTCCTTGTCGATTTTCATCATCGGGCGTCACCGTCTTCGGACTGCTCTTCGGTGCCTTCGAGGCGGCCGGTGGCTGCGCCGGTCATGGCGGAGCCCAGCTGCTCGGGCGTGATGGTGGCGGGGTCGGCGTCGGCGACCAGCTTGCCGCGGTACATGACCCGGAGCGTGTCGGACAGGCCGATCAGCTCGTCGAGGTCGGCGGAGATCAGCAGCACCGCGAGGCCCGCGCGGCGGGCGTCCCGGATCGCGTCCCAGATCTGCGCCTGCGCGCCGACGTCCACACCGCGGGTGGGGTGGGCGGCGATCAGGAACTTCGGGTTGTGGCTCATCTCGCGGCCGACGATCAGCTTCTGCTGGTTGCCGCCGGAGAGGGAGGCCGCCGTGACGTCGATGCCGGGGGTGCGGACGTCGTACTCGCGCACGATCCGCTCGGTGTCCTTGCGGGCGGCCTTCGGGTCGAGGACGCCGCGCTTGGAGTTGGGGGCCTCGGTGACGTGGCCGAGGATGCGGTTCTCCCAGAGGGGGGCCTCCAGGAGCAGGCCGTGGCGGTGGCGGTCCTCGGGGATGTAGCCGATGCCGCCCTCGCGGCGCTTGCGCACGGAGACCTTGGAGATGTCCTCGCCGTCGAGGGTGATGACGCCCGCGTCGGGGGCGGCCATGCCCATCAGGGCCTCGATGAGCTCGGTCTGGCCGTTGCCCTCGACACCGGCGATGCCGAGGATCTCGCCCTTGTGGATGGTGAGCGAGATGTCGTCGAGGAGCTTGCGGCCCGCGCCGATCTCCTGGACGGCGACCGCGCCGGACGGGTCCGGCGGGGCGGCGGTGGTGAGCGGGGCGGCCGCGGCGGCGCCAGCCTCGGTCAGGGTCAGGCCCTCGACCTGGAGCATCGGAACGTCCGTGACCGTCGACTCGCGGGTCTCCGGCGAGGGCAGCTCGCTGCCGACCATCAGCTCGGCGAGCTGCTTGGTGGTGGCGGTCTTCGGGTCGGCGGTGCCGACCGTGGTGCCCCGGCGGATGACGGTGATGTCGTCGGCGACCTTCAGGACCTCGCCCAGCTTGTGCGAGATGAAGATGACGGTGAGGCCCTCGGACTTGAGCTCGCGCAGGTTGTCGAAGAGCGCGTCGACCTCCTGCGGGACCAGGACGGCGGTCGGCTCGTCGAGGATGAGGATCTTCGCGCCGCGGTAGAGGACCTTGAGGATCTCCACGCGCTGCCGCTCGGCGACGCCGAGGTCCTCGACGAGCGCGTCGGGGCGGACCCCGAGGCCGTAGGCGTCGGAGATCTCCTGGATCTTCTTCCGCGCCTTGGCGCCGATGCCGTAGAGCTTCTCGCCGCCGAGGACGACGTTCTCCAGGACGGTGAGGTTGTCGGCGAGCATGAAGTGCTGGTGCACCATGCCGATGCCGCGGGCGATGGCGTCACCGGGGGTGGAGAAGGTGACCTGCTCGCCGTCGACCGCGATGGTGCCCTCGTCCGGCTTCTGCATGCCGTAGAGGATCTTCATGAGGGTCGACTTGCCGGCACCGTTCTCGCCGATGAGGGCGTGCACGGTGCCCTTGCGGACCGTGATGGCGATGTCCTTGTTGGCGACGACGCCGGGGAAACGCTTGGTGATGCCGTGCAGTTCTACGGCAGGGGGGCTGGACGCGTTGATGACGCACTCTCCTTGGCCGGAAGGAGTGGGAGCGGGGAGGGCAGGGCGGGGCGAAGTTATCGTGCCAGGGAGACATCTACACGCGTAGCGCTGCCGAAAAATGAAAACCTGTACGGGAATGGGGCCGGGGCCCGGGATCCGGTGGGGGTGCCACCGGATCCCGGGCCCTCGGCTCAGGTCGTGACCTGGGTGTCCTTACGGAGCGGTCTTGACCGTGATCTTGCCGTCGACGATGTCCTTCTTCGCCTTGTCCACCGCGGCGATGAGGTCCGTCATCTTCTTGTACGCCGGGTTGGAGTCGGCCAGGCCGACGCCGTTCGCGGCGAGGCCGTAGCGGACCTCACCGGTCTGCGGCTTGCCGTCCTTGACCGACTTGATCAGGTTGAAGACGGAACCCGAGACGTCCTTGGTGACCGAGGTCAGGATCTGGTTCTTGTACGAGGCCAGACCCGCCTGGTTGTACTGGTCGGAGTCGACGCCGATGGCCCACTTGCCCGCGGCGGAGGCGGCCTCGATGGCGCCGGAGCCGGCCAGACCGGCGGCGGCGTAGATCACGTCGGCGCCCTTGTCGAGCTGGCCCTGCGCGGCGGCCTTGCCGAGGTCGGGCTTGGAGAAGCCGTCGAAGTTCGGCGGCTGGGTCAGGTACTGGACGAGCACCTTCGCCTTGGGGTTGGTGGCCTTGACGCCCTGCGTGAAGCCCGCCTCGAACTTCTTGATCAGCGGGACCTCGACGCCGCCGATGAAGCCGACCGTGCCGGACTTGGACGCCTTGGCGGCGGCGACGCCGGCCAGGTAGGAGCCCTGCTCCTCGTTGAAGACGAGGTTGGCGATGTTCGGGCCGGTCTTCGACGTGTCGTCGATGAGGCCGAAGGTGGTCTTCGGGTAGGCCTTGGCGACCTTCTCGATGGCCGGGGCGTAGGAGAAGCCGACGCCGATGACCGGGTTGTTGCCGGCGCGGGCCAGCGAGGTGAGGCGCGCGACCTTGTCGGCGTCGCTCTCGCCCTGCGACGGCTCGGCCTCGGCACCCTTGACACCGAGCTCGTCCTCGGCCTTCTTCAGGCCGGCGTAGGCGGCGTCGTTGAAGGACTGGTCGCCACGGCCGCCGATGTCGTACGCGATGGCGGCCTTGACGGCCTTCGAGCCGGAGGTCGAGCTGGAGCTCGAACCCGAGTCGTTGGACGACTTGCCACACGCGGTGACGGACAGGGCGAGCGCCGCGGAGGCGATGCCCACGGTCGTGATCCTGGTGATCCGGCGCAAGAGGAGGGTCCCTTCAAGACTGACCGAAAGCGCCTCTTCCGGCGCTGGTTTCGCGGCGATCGTAACGCGCGTAGATGTCAGTTAAAGACCCGTTCATGAGTCGTTATCGGATCGTCGCGAACCGGCCAGTCGAGGCGACCGGGGGCGTTCGGCCCGGTACCGCCGGTTATACCGCCGGGGGCGGACGTCCGAACAGGGGTCGGGAGGCGACGCGCCGGGCGCTGGGCCGACCGTGGGACGGCGGTGGGCCGGACGGGCGACCAGGCGAACCGGCCGCCCGCCCGGTGCGCCTCCCCGCCGTCCGGCCGGGGTCAGCCCTGGGGCATGGCGTCGAGGAGGGCCGCGGCCGTGAAGAGCTCCACGCCGGACTCGATGCACCGCTCGTCCACGTCGAAGTCGCCGGCGTGCAGGTCGCGGACCCGGGTGTCGCCGGGGGTGCGGACGCCGAGGCGGGCCATGGCGCCGGGGACGTGCTCCAGGTACCAGGAGAAGTCCTCGCCGCCGAGGCTCTGCTCGGTGTCCTCGATCGCGTACGGTCCGCGGCGGGCCGTCATCGCGTCGCGGAGCAGCTCGGCGACGGCCGGGTCGTTGACGACCGGGGGGACGCCGCGGACGTAGGTGACGGTCGACTTGGCCCGGTGCAGGGCGGCGACCTCGTCGATCGCGGCGTGCACCAGGTCGGGCGCGTCCCGCCAGGCGGGCAGGTCGAGGCAGCGGACGGTGCCGGAGAGCTCGGCGTGCTGCGGGATGACGTTGGGCGCGTGGCCGGCCTCGATGCGGCCCCAGGTGACGGAGAGGCCCGAGCGGGCGTCGACGCGGCGGGCGAGGACGGCGGGGACGTCGGTGGCGACCCGGGCGGCGGCGGTGACGAGGTCGGTGGTGAGGTGCGGGCGGGCGGTGTGGCCGCCGGGGCCGTCGAGGGTGATCTCCAGGCGGTCGCAGGCGGAGGTGATGGGGCCCGCCCGGAGCCCGATCTTCCCGGCGTCGACCCGGGGGTCGCAGTGGACGGCGATGATCCGGCCGACGCCGTCCAGGATCCCGGCCTCGACGACGTCGGCGGCGCCGCCGGGCAGGACCTCCTCGGCGGGCTGGAAGATCAGCCGCACGGCGTTCGGCAGGAGGCCCTGGCGGTCGAGCTCGGCGAGGACGAGTCCCGCGCCGAGGACGGTGGTGGTGTGGACGTCGTGTCCGCAGGCGTGGGCGCGGTTGGCCACGGTGGAGCGGTAGGCGACGGTCTTGACGTCGGGGATGGGCAGGGCGTCGAGATCCGCGCGGATCGCGAGCATGGACCGGCCGACGGCCCGGCTGCCGATGTCACAGAAGAGTCCGGTGCCGCCCGGCAGGACCTTCGGCACGAGGCCGGCCACCTCCAGGCGGGCCTTGAGCGCGGCGGTCGTACGGAACTCCTGGTTCCCGAGCTCGGGGTGCATGTGCAAGTCCCTGCGGAAGGCGACGAGTTCGGCGCGCAGGGGTTCGGACAGCGTTCCGGGCAGGGTGACGGAGCCTGGCTCACGGGACTTCAACTGGTTCACCCTTTGAAGGGTAGGCCCGCGGAGAGGTCAACTGCCCGTTGATCACGAGAATTTCAGCCCCTTAGGGGAAAGAATCTCGGTTTCCCAGGTATGAACCTCACTCCCAGTGGGTACGCTCAGCCGAATTCGAGCCGGTCCGTGTGATGCGTCACACGCGTGGTGAGCCGGTCGACCTCATGGGCCGCGGTGCCCGCCACACCCGCCAGAAAACCCTGCGCGCGCGGTGAGGCGGTCGCCCGCAGCCACTCGGGCGCTATCTCGACGACGGCGACCTTCACCCCCGTGCCGGCGAGGGCCAGCGGCAGGGTGTGCACGACCGTGGACGGGAAACTGACGACCGTACGCCCGATGGGCCCGCGTCGGGCTACCAGTTCCAGGGGCAGATCGGGCCGGACCACCTGGAGGCCCGTCTCGACCGCGATCCGGTGCAGCTTCTCCGCGCTCTCCCTGCGGTGGGCGAAGTAGCGGGTGGCTCCGTGGGCGCGGGCCAGCTCGTCCACCACGCGCGCGTAGTGGTGGGCGTCGACGACGCCCGTCTCGACCAGCGAGGTGCCGACCAGGTCCGCGCCGCCGGTGAGCAGCGGCGGTCCGAAGGCGCTCCGGGTCCAGGCGTACGCGTTCTCGGTGACCGTGACGCCCGGCGGGGCCTCCACGGGCAGCGAGGTGAAGATCTCGACCGTGCGGCTCCCGGCGGGGGCGAGCCGCCGCCGGGCGAGGGTCGTGACCGGGGCGAGGACCAGCTCGCGGGGGCCGAGGCCGCCCTTGCGGTGCCAGCGCACCAGGCGCTCGCCGCGGCCGAGCTGGGCGGCGAACTCCATGGTCGCGGTGCCGTCGTCGACCACCGTCAGGTGCCGGGGGGCGAAGAGGGTCAGGAGCAGCTGGACGTACCGGGAGAACGGGTCCCCGATGATCACCCGCTCCGCCGCGCGCAGCGGCCCGGCGAGCTCGCGCAGGGTGCGGACGAGCGCGCCCCGGCCGCCGCGGGCCTCCTGCCAGCGGACGGTGAGGCCCTGGTCGCGGGCCAGCTGCGCCATCCGGC
>NZ_JBEXSZ010000217.1:0-9697 GCF_040613865.1 Streptomyces sp. NPDC006197
ATGGTCCGGGTCGCTAGAACGGTGACCACCGGCGCCGCCGAGATGTCCACTGTCTGCCAGGGGCATTTCGACCGGGGCCAGTGGTTTGTGACGGGCCGCCACGTCCATGCCATGTCAGCCTCCGGATGATCGGTTTCCTGCCCGCAGCGTAGCCGGGCGCGCACGCCTCGCGGTGGCGCGGGAGGATCTGAGGGTGGAACTGACTCTGCTCGGCACCGGCGCCCCGCTCGGCCTCCCCCGCTCCGACTGCCCCTGCGCCGTGTGCGCGCGCTCCCGAGGGCCGCGTGCGCGGGCCGCGACCGCGCTGCTCGTGGACGGGGCCCTGCTGCTCGATCTGACCCCGGGGGCCGCGCTCGCGGCGGCCCGGTCGGGGCATTCGCTGGTGGGGGTGCGGCAGGTGCTGCTGTCGCATCCGCACGACGGGCCCGCCGTCGAGGTGCCCGCGGGGCTTCCGACGGCCGGGCGGGTGCCGGACGGACGGGAGTTGACGCTGATCAGCGGGCACCGGGTGCGGGCCGTGTCGATGGACTCCCCGGGGACCGGGTACGAGGTGACCTCGGCCGACGGCGAGCGGCTGCTGTATCTGCCGCCGGGGGGCGCGCCCGCGGGGATCGTGGACGACCACCGCGCGCCGTACGACATGGTCGTCGCCGATGTCACCGGGCGGCCGGACGGGCTCGCCCGGCTGCGGGCGACGGGAGCCGTCGGCCCGGCCACCGAGGTGATCGCGGTGCACCTGGACCACGACGCGCCGACGGGCGCCGAGCTGGACCGGCGGCTCGCGGCGGCGGGGGCGCGGGCGGTGCCGGACGGGACGACGCTGTACGTCGGCGACTACCACGAGGTGCCGGAGGTGCCCCGGCGGACCCTGGTGACGGGCGGGGCGCGGTCGGGGAAGTCGGTGGAGGCCGAGCGGCGCCTGGGGACCTTCCCCGAGGTGCTGTACGTGGCGACGGGCGGCACCCGGGAGGGCGACCCGGAGTGGGCCGAGCGGGTCGGGCTGCACCGGGAGCGGCGGCCGGGCTCGTGGCGTACGGCCGAGACCTGTGAGCTCGTACCGCTGCTGGAGGAGGACGGTCCGGCGCTGCTGATCGACTGTCTGTCGCTGTGGCTGACGGACGCCATGGACCGGGTGGGCGCATGGGACGACGAGACCTGGGCGGACGGCGGGCAGGCGGCGCTGCGGGAGCGGACGGCGGAGCTGGTGGCGGCGGTGCGGGCGACGAGCCGTACGGTCGTGGCGGTGACGAACGAGGTCGGCTCCGGGGTGGTGCCGGCGACGGCGGCGGGCCGCCGGTTCCGGGACGAGCTGGGCCGGCTGAACGCGTCCTTCGCGGACGAGTGCGAGGAGGTCGTCCTCGTGGTCGCCGGGCAGGCGCTCGTACTGCGCGGGTAGGGTTCCGATCGCTGATGGCCCTCGCTGACCTGTCACTAGGCGGAACCCTTGAACCTGGACGACTTCTCCGATCTGATCGAGCGCCCCGACGGCGGGATACGGCGTGACGCCGAGGAGCGCAGGGAGCGGCTGTCCGTGCCGCCGGGTGCGCTCGGGCGGCTGGACGAGCTGGGCGAGTGGCTGTCCGCGGCGCAGGCCTCGGTCAAGGTGCGGGCGATCGAGCAGCCGAAGGTCGTGCTGTTCGCGGGCGACCACGGGGTGGCCTCGCTCGACGTGTCGGGCCGCGCGGCGGGCACGGCGCACGAGCTGGTGCGCGCGGTGCTCGACGGGGCGAGCCCGGTGGCCGTCCTCGCCCGCTCGACGGACGTGCCGGTGCGGATCGTGGACGCCGGTCTGGACTGCGATCCGGAGCTGCTGCCCGCCGAGGTGGTACGGCACCGGGTGCGGCGCGGCAGCGGCCGGATCCACATCGAGGACGCGCTGACGGTCGAGGAGACGGAGGCGGCGGTCCGGCTCGGCATCGCGATCGCCGACGAGGAGGCGGACTCGGGCACCGATCTGGTGGTGCTCGGGGATCTGAGCGTCGGCGGGACGACCCCGGCGGCCACGCTGATCGCGGCCCTGTGCGGGACGGACGCCTCGGTGGTGACCGGCCGGGGCGGTGCCGGGATCGACGATCTGGCGTGGATGCGCAAGTGCGCGGCGATCCGGGACGCGCTGCGGCGGGCCCGGCCGGTCCTGGGCGACCAGCTGGAGCTGCTCGCGGCGGTCGGCGGTGCGGATCTGGCGGCGATGACCGGGTTCCTGCTGCAGGCCTCGGTGCGGCGGATGCCGGTGATCCTGGACGGTGTGGTGGGCGCGGCCTGTGCGCTGGTGGCGCAGCGGGCGGCGTTCCGGGCGCCGGACTGGTGGCTGGCGGGCCAGGTGAGCGGGGAGCCGGCGCAGGCGAAGGCCCTGGACCGGATGGCGCTCAACCCGCTGCTCGATCACGGCGTCCATGTGGGTGAGGGAACCGGGGCATTGCTCGCACTTCCCCTCGTCCAGGCCGCGGCCGCGTTCGCCGCGGAGCTGCCCGAACGTCCGGATCCGACCGCTCCGGACGCCGAGGGGGCCGCGGAGGCCTGAGCGCGGGCGGAAGGGAACGGCCGACTCCGGGGCGGTCGCGCGCGACGCGCGCGTGACCGCCCCGGGCGTCTCCGTGCCGCAAGCGCTGCCCCATATGATCGCTTTTCATGGGAGAAGTCCGCTTGTCTGCCGATGCAGCACCCCGGGGCACGACCGCCCGTTCGCGGCGCGGCGCCGCGTTCGCCGTCTGGTACCTGCGTGTCGTCACGTTCATCAACTTCCTGAGCGCCGTGTGGGTCTCGTTCGGCAACGACCTGCGCCGGCACAACGAGGACGACTACTTCACCCCGTACATGCTCACCGCGGGCTTCGCCTCGGGTGTCTTCACGCTCTTCCTGGCGATCACCATGCGGCGCCGCAAGCGGGCCGCGTGGATCCTCAACCTGGTGCTCAGCGGCCTCTTCCTGCTGCTCTTCGCGCTCGTGATGCTCTTCCCGGAGATCCGGCAGCACGCCCAGAACTGGATCTCGCTGGTCCTCACCGCCGGGTTCGTGCTCGCGCTGCTGCTGGGGCGCAAGGAGTTCTACGCGAAGGGCGACCGCTCCAACCCCAGGCTCGCGGCGGGGGTGGCGGTCGGCGGACTGCTCGTCACCTCGCTGCTCGCCGCCCTCCTGGTGACCGTCACCAACGACTCCACCGGCCACTCCACCTTCCTGGAGCGCTGGAAGTACGGCGTGATGCGGCTGATCACGCTGGCCTCGGACAGCTCGGGGGTCGCCGGGATCAGCACGCCCGGCTGGGTCGACGTCACCATCAACGTCCTGTCCACGCTGCTGCTCTTCGCGGTGCTCTTCGCCGCCTTCCGCTCCCGGCGGGCCGTCGACCCGCTGACCGAGGAGGACGAGGAGCGGCTGCGGCTCCTGCTCGACAAGCAGGGCGAGCGCGACTCGCTCGGCTACTTCGCGCTGCGCCGCGAGAAGAGCGTCGTGTGGTCGCCGAGCGAGAAGGCCGCCATCGCCTACCGGGTGGTCGGCGGCGTCTCGCTCGCCTCCGGCGACCCGATCGGCGACCCGGAGGCCTGGCCGGGCGCCATCGAGCCCTGGCTCGCCGAGGCGCGCGAGCACGGCTGGATCCCGGCGGTGATGGGCGCGAGCGAGGAGGCCGGGGTCATCTACGCCCGGCACGGTCTGGACGCCCTGGAGCTGGGCGACGAGGCGATCGTGGAGACCGACGAGTTCACCCTGGACGGCCGGGCGATGCGGACGGTCCGGCAGGCCTTCAACCGGGTCAAGCGGGCCGGGTACGAGGTCCGGATCCGGCGCCACGAGGACATTCCCGCCGAGGAGATGGCCGGACTCCTCCGCAAGGCGGACGACTGGCGGGACGGGGCCACCGAGCGCGGGTTCTCGATGGCGCTCGGCCGGCTGGGCGATCCCCGGGACGGCCGCTGCGTGATGCTGGAGTGCACCGACGGGACGGGTGAGCTGCGGGCGCTGCTCTCCTTCGTCCCCTGGGGGCCGAAGGGGCTCTCGCTGGACCTGATGCGCCGTGACCGGGACTCCGAGAACGGCCTGATGGAGTTCATGGTCATCGAACTCCTGCAGCGGGCCAAGGAGATCGGGATCACTCAGGTCTCGCTCAACTTCGCGATGTTCCGCTCCGTCTTCGAACGTGGCTCGAAGCTCGGGGCGGGACCCGTGCTGCGCATGTGGCGTTCGCTGCTCAGCTTCTTCTCCCGCTGGTGGCAGATCGAGTCGCTGTACCGCGCCAACGCCAAGTACCGACCGATCTGGGAGCCCCGATTCATGCTCTTCGAGAAGAGTGCGGACCTGCTGCGCATCGGCCTCGCGGCCGGGCGGGCCGAGGGGTTCCTGGAGGCCCCCGGTCTGCCGAAGTGGATGCACCGCAAACATCTGGAGAGCGGTCGTTGAGGGGGGCCCTGAAGGATTTCGCCCGCCGCGAGTGGGGGCCGCTGTTCACCACCGTACGGACGGCGCTGGCCGTGAAGCGGTGGAGGGCGGCGCCGATGACGCTCGGCGCCGTCTGTCTGACCGCCCTGTTCCAGGTCGTGCAGAACCAGGACTGGGGCTATCAGCCGGTCCAGGACATCGGTTCCGTACGGGCCGAGGACCCCTTGTGGCTCGCGCTGCTGCGGACTCCGCTGTCGCTGTTCGTGCCCGCGCTCGACCTGCCCGTCTGGGGCGCCCTCGCACAGGTCCTGCTGGTGTTCGGGATCGCCGAGATCTGCCTCGGGCGGTGGCGGACGCTCGCCGTCGCCTATCTGGCGACGCTGGCCGGCACGCTCTACGCGCGCGTGGGCATCGCCCTCGGCCCGGACAGCCCCTTCGGGCTGCCCGCCTCCGACGCGCAGGTCGTCGACACCGGCCCCTCGGCGGCCGTGGTGGGCCTCGCCGTCTACGTCTGCTGGCGGTACGGGGCACGGTGGACGGGCGCGCTGGTGGTGCTCGCGATGGTGATCGAGGTGGCGGTCAAGGCGAACCTGGCGGGCAAGGAGCACATCGCGGCGATCGCCGCCGTCCTCGTCCTGATCGCGGTCCGGGCCGGGCGCGGGCGGGGTCAGGACGGTGTCGAGCCCCGGCCGGGCACGCGCTCCTGGAAGCCGCCGATCAGGTCCTGAAGGCGGCGCCGCACCTTGGTCCAGCGCTTGTCGTGGCGGTAGGCGCGGATCCGGGAGCGGGCCCTGGCGCGGTGGCGGCGGCCGTAGAGGCGCCGGGACCACCAGGAGCCGGGGCGGGCCAGCCGGACGGCGCCGATGATCGCCACGAACGGGATCAGGATCCCGAACACGGCCATCCGGACCTTCCCCTTCATCAGGGTGACCAGGACGATGAGGAAGTTCAGCGCGATGGTGAGGATGAAGGCCGTCCGGTCCTGGCGCTCCTCCGTCGTCATGTCGTTGACGCCGAGCGGCGAGAAGCCGCTGAGCGCGAGCCCGACCAGGGCCGCGGTGAGGACGACCACCTCGACGCTCTTGCGGCCGTCCTCCGACCAGTACACGTCGTCGAGGTGGAGGATGAGCGCGAACTCGTCCAGGACGAGCCCGGCGCCGATCCCGAAGACGACGGCGAAGACGGCCGCGCCGATGCCGTGCCGGCCGCTGGCCACCGCGCCGAATCCGCCGAGGATCGTGAGGACGACGCCCGGCACGACGTGATGGATGTGGAGGCCTCCCGAGGAGACGTTCCGGAAGGGGCCCTTCCCCGCCCGGATGAGCCGGGTGACGGTGCGGGTGACCAGGAATGTCAGGACGAAGGAGGTCAGAGCGAGCAGCATCGGGAGCTTGCCCGGCTCGACGATGTTCCGGGAGAACCAGTGACCCATGCCACCCACTTCCGATATGCGCGATATGCGCAATCTACCGTCCGGGGGCGGCGATTACCCTGCCCGGATGGACGGCCTGCGTTTCGCCTTCGGCACCCTCACCGTGTTTCCCGCCCGCATCACCCGTTGGGACCGGGACGCGGCGCGCGCCGGCATGCTCAGCGCCCCGCTCGCGGGGCTGACCGTCGGGCTCTGCTCCGCCGCGGCCGGCGCGGCGTTCCTGCTGCTCGGCTCGGGCCCGCTGCTCGCGGCCGTCGTCACCACCGCCGTCCCCGCCCTGCTCACCCGGGGCCTCCACCTCGACGGCCTCGCGGACACCGCCGACGGCCTCGGCAGCGCCAAGCCCGCCGAGGACGCGCTGCGCATCATGAAGCAGTCGGACATCGGCCCGTTCGGCGTCATCGCCCTGGTCCTCGTCCTGCTCGCCCAGGTCGCCGCGCTGTACGAGCTGTACGGGGAGGGCTGGGCGCGCGGCACCGTCGCCGCGGCCCTCGCCGCCACCGTGGCCCGCCTCGCCCTCACCCACGCGTCCCGCCACGGCGTCCCGGCGGCCCGCCCCGAGGGCCTCGGCGCGATCGTCGCCGCGACGGTCCCGACCCGCTCCGCGACCCTCACGACGGCCCTGGTCCTGACCCTCTGCGCCGCGACGGGCCTCCTGCTCTCCCCGTACGACGCCGTCCGCGACGTCCTGGCGGCCGGCGCGGGCCTCGGGGCGGCGGCGCTGCTGCTCCGCCGGTGCGTGCGGCGCTTCGGCGGGGTGACGGGCGATGTGTTCGGCGCGGTGGAGGAGACGGCGGCGACGGTGACCCTGGTCGCGCTGACGCTGGGCTCGGCGGGCTAGGGCCTGTCTGACCATTCGCGTCGGATCAGGCCGGCTCGTTCGGTGCGTGCGATCGGCGTGCGGCCGGGACGCCCTCGTAGCGGAGCTACTTGGGTGTTTCGGCCGTGCGGCGAGCGTGCGTGCCGGGCGGGCCGGACCCGACGGGAATTGTCAGACAGGCCCTAGCAGGGTCGGCGCCAGGCGTCCAGTTCGTACCGTTTCCGCATGGAGCTGAGGCCCAGCTTCCTGGCCTGGGGGCAGAACTGGTCCGTCGTCAGCTCGTACTCGACGTGGAAGACGGCCTTGCCCGCCGCGACGAACGGGGCGAGACGGCCGCACTCGTCGTACTCCGCGCACTGCTCGTTGACCGCGAAGTCGAAGTCCGGGAGCAGCTTCGGGATCTGGTCCAGGTCGTTCTTGAGGCCGACCGCCAGGCCCCGCTCGTGGGCCATGCCGGCGATGAGGCGGTTGTAGCGGAGCTGGTCGGCGGCGGTCAGGGGGAAGCCGGTGCGGTTCTTGTAGCCGTCCATGTTGTCGGGCTCGACGGCGTCGAAGCCCTTGTCCCGGCACATGTCGAGGCGCTTCGCCATGAGGGGGCCGAGGAGGTCGGTGCGGCGGATGTCGAGCCAGCGCTCGCCCTCCCAGCCGTTCCCCTTGCCGAGGAGGGTCTTCGGGAAGTCGTCGGCGTCGGGGCGGAAGTCCTCCCAGGCGCCGGTGGACAGGTAGCAGACGACCTTGCGGCCCCGGCGGTGGAGGTCGGCGACGGTCGACGCCGGATGGTCGAAGCCGTCGATGTCGTACACCGGGACGTCGACGGCCGGGTCGAGCCTGCCGCTGAGCTGCCACTGCCAGGTGAGCCCGGGGGCCGGCCGCCAGCGGTCGCCGGTCGTCTTGGAGTCCGGGTCGGGGGCGGCCGTACAGGCCGTGGCGAGGAGCAGGACTCCCGTGAGCAGGGCCGTCGGGCGGGCGTGCCTCATCGGGCGGGCTCCAGGAGGTGCGGGAGGGTGCCCCAGGGGTGCGCGCCCGTACCCGGAACGGCGCAGTGCACCGGGGTGGCCGGGCGGAAGTCCGCCGGGGCCGCGTAGACGAGGTGGCAGTAGTGGGCGGCGACCGGCAGATCGAGCGTCCGGTACGTGTCCCAGGGGCCCTCGAAGGTGACGAGGAGGTCGGCCTGCGCCTCGTAGCCGGGGTCCGGGTGGGCCCCGTGGTTGAAGACCAGGGTCGCGGCCCCGGCGGCGCGGGCGGCGACCGCGACGCGGCGGTAGTGGGCGAGGGCGGCGGGCGCGGTCGCCACCTGGTCCAGGAAGGCGCCGTCGGCGCCGTACCAGTCGCGGTGGCGGACCAGTTCGGCGACGACCTCGGCGTGCGGGCGGCGTCCGTAGGCGGTGTCCACGTAGCCGAGGACCCGCACCCCGGCCGCCCGCAACTGCCCGGCGGCCTCGGCGAACGCCGGGTCGGGGGCCTCGCCGGCGCCGCTCGCCGGGTTGAGGACGACGCCGTACAGGGACGGCGCCGCGCCGACGAGCGCGGACCAGGCCTCGGGGCGTTCGGACGGGTGCTCGTAGTACGGCACCAGGAGGGAGGGGTTCGTCATGGCGTCCCTAAGCGCGGTGGGCGGTCGGTCGTACCAGCAGGGCGGAGGTCAGGACGGCGAGCACCGCCGCCGCTCCCCCGGCGGCCACCGGGCCCGCCGCCGGCTGCACCGTCTGCGCGGCCGCCGCGAACAGGCAGACGGTGGCGGCGCTGAGCACCGCGCCGAAGGCCTGGAGCAGCAGCCCGAGCCAGAGGACGGTCCCGATCAGGAGCAGGGTGACCAGGCGCGGGAGCGTCGGCCACGGCGCGCCGGGCCAGGCCAGGGTCGCGGCGAGGGTGAGGGCGAGGAGCACGGTGAGGTAGCCGCCGAGGCAGAGCACGAGGGTGCCGGTGACCGCCCGGCGGAACTCGCGGGCGGTGGTGAGGGTCCGCAGCCGGGTCAGGCTCTCGCTCCGGAACCGGTGCAGGAGCCACTCGGCGGGGCCCATGGAGAGGGTGAGCGCGATGACCGCCCCCGCCCCGCTCACCAGCGTGTCGGCCACGCCCGCGTGGAGGACGAGCAGGCCGCTGCCGAGGCCGAAGAGGCCGTACGGGAGGGAGGCGGCGCGCGGGGGTCCGCCGCGGCCCGCCGCGCCCCGCCGGGCGCCGGGGCGCAGGACGGCCGCGGCGAGGACGACGGACGCGGCGAGCGAGGCGAGGAGCAGTCCGGCGCGCAGCGCGTCGGGCAGGTCCCAGCGGAAGGCGGGGACGGCGCCGGCGAGCGGCAGTAGGGCGCAGAGCAGGGCCCGTTCGCGGCCGAGGACGAGGAGGACGGTCGCGGCGGCGAGGTAGAGCGACTGGCCGGCGGCGAAGACGGCGGCCGGTGTCTCGCCGGGCCCGGCGGCCGCGAGGGCGACGGCCGTCCCCGCGAGGGCGCCGGCCGGGGCGCCGGTGAGCAGCGCGCGGGCGGCGGCGGGCCGGTCGCCGAGGCCGAGCCAGGTGTACGCGCGGTGGGAGAGGGCCTGGTTCCAGACCCAGCCGGTGACGGCCCCGGCGAGCAGCGGGACGGTCCCGGCGGGGAGCCCGAACCGGCCGTGTTCCGCGGTGAGCAGCGGGGCTGCGAGGACGTACGCGAGGCCGGGGAGCGCGAAGACGAGCCCGCGCAGCAGACAGCCCCACAGCTCGCCGTGCCAGACACCGGCGGACGGCGCCGACGGTTCGGGGTGGCGCCGCTCCACGCGCGCGTAGAGGTCCTCGGCGAGGGAGAAGGAGTCGGCGCGGCCGTAGGTGAGCCGGATGTGCTCGTCGGTCATGCCGTCGGACTCGAGGATCGCGGCGATCTCGTCCGGGTGCACGGCGGCGGCGACGAACGTGTCGAGCCGCTCGGCGAGTTCGTCGAGCGGATCGGCGGCGAGGTCGCCTCCGGCGGGGAGCGGGGCGGTCCGGGCCGACGACCCGGCGGGGGGCTCGCCTCCGGCGGGGAGCGGGGCGGTCCGGGCCGACGACCCGGCGGGGGGCTCGCCTCCGGCGGGGAGCGGGGCGGTCCGGGCCGACGACCCGGC